>JAUIKQ010000033.1 GCA_030430655.1 Chlamydiia bacterium | reverse complement strand
GAGACAAAAGAGCAGAACCTAGCGCTTATTGAGTGGCTAGAAGGCATCGACGATGTGGATGCTGTGTATCATAACATGGAATAGTGCTTGTAAAAATGTCTAATGTGTAAAATTGCGGTTAGGGAGACAAGTGCTGTGAAAAGCACTGCTAAGAACGGGAATAGCTTTGGAAAAAGAAACATGGTGGAAAAAAAGAGAAAGGCTTCGCTTCTTTCTATAAGGCCGCTATTATAGTGAAAACTTTTTTGTGAGCTGTTTTCTGTAAAGATACCGATAACAAGAAAAGCAGTCACACAGCAGAGAATGGCTCCGCCCATACTTAAAGTAAAAAGTGCGCGGTTTTGTGGATCAATGGAAAAAAGTCCGAGAAGTATGCTCCACTCTACAAGGCGGTCAAAGGTAATATCCAATACAGCTCCCATGTTCGAGCGTTTATTAAAGGCGCGTGCTAAAGAGCCGTCCATTGTATCAAAAAACCCCGATAGCATGAGAAATAAAACAGCCCACTTGGGGTGCTGGTACAGGGCTAGGGGATAGATGGCGATGCCAAGCAGCACGGCTATGCAAGAACAGGCATTGGGGTGTAGCCGCTTTGCGAGCGGTATTTTCAAAAGGGGAGCCACGACATGCCTTTGATAAAAAGATCGGTAGTAGGAATCAATCATGCTCTATTTTCTCTTTTAAGGTTTTTAGAAGAATGGAAAGGAGAGTGAGAGCGGAAAGGGCAATGAGCGCAAGACGCACTTCAGGGTTGAGTAGGGCGGATAGGGTTGGAGGCGCTGGATTTGCAAAAAGGCTTTCAAGCCCTCGCCCGGCTTGTGCATAAGCAAATGTGCCTGGAATGATTCCTACAAAAGTAGTCCAAATAAATGTTTTTAATTGCACGCCGAGCAGAGCAGGGGCAATATTAATGATCCAGAAAGGAAAAAGGGGAGTAAGGCGCAAAAAGAGCATATAGCTGTTGGGGCGTTTGTTAAATCCATGCCGCAGCTTTTGTATTGTAGGAAAAAAGCGCTTTTCTAGCCACTGGCCTAACGAGGTTTTTGCTATGAGAAAAAGGGCGGTGGCGCCGATAGTAGCACTGAAAATGACGTACAAAGTGGCAAAAGGCTGCGCAAATAAAAAGCCTCCAATAATCGTTAGTAGAGAGGCACCTGGAAAGGCAAGCGTAACAGCGAGAATATAGATACCCATGAAAACGAGAGGAGACTGCCAGGGATGGTTTTCTACGTACAAGAGGAGCCTTGCATGATTTTGTTTTAAGTAGCTAAAAGTAAAGTATTTGTGAAATCCAAGGAGGTAAAAAAGGGCTATTGCCAGCACCAAAGTAAGGAGCAGCGCTACACGTAGCCCTTTTCGCCGCTCCATTAGTAGAGAGAGAGATAGTTGCTATCTTCTTGCAGTCGGTCTGCGGTGGTTTCTTCATAATGAAAATCCTTTCCTTCGACGGGGATTCCGCTTAGAGCTAGAGCCAAGCGGCGATGATTCTCTCGGCTGAGCAGCTGGATGACATACTCTTGAAATCGTGCATACGACAGCGTTTCTAAAGCGGTGAGTTGCTGTTGAATCCATTCAAAATTGCCTTCTTTTTCAAATGCCAGATAGTGGAGCTGCTCTCTCATTGAAAGCAAATTGGTTGGAGGCTGCCTTAGGGTTTGGATAAGGCTTTGCTTCATCGATTCAAAACGGGCTTTTGGAAAAATCTTTTCAAAGTCTTTCACGATGGACTCTAAAAAAAGCTCAAAGCGGGCTAAAAGCTCTTCTGGGCTATGTGTAGTAGATTGGACCGAAAACAGCTGGACGAGCTCTGGCTCCCACTGTTTCGACCAGGCTTTGGCAATATAAGCCGTTTGTTGTCTTGTGCGTATTTCTACAAAAAAATCTTGCTGTAAAGCTATGCCAAGGAGTTTATGCGATACAACGTTTGACAGGTTGTTGTCCTCACTGTTTTGCAAAAGTAGGGTAGCTACGTGCCCTTGTATAGAGAGGGCGTCCCTTATAAGAGTAGGGGGCGTATTTCGAGATAAAGACAGTATCTGAGCCGTAGGGTGCTTTTCTTGTGGAAAGCATTCTCCTCCGAGATATTCAGAGGCAAGTTCTATAGTCTGCAAAGCTTCGCTTTGGGTCAGATTGCCCGTTATCGTTGCCTTGAGATAGGTTTGATTGAATAGGTTGCGCTGAAAATCTAAATACTCTTCGTAGGTCAAATTCAGCGCCGCTTGTAGGGATTTTTTTGTAGTAGGGGTTTTGTGCAAAATGCTTCGAAGCTGCCTTTGCGCCTGTCTGAAAGGCAGGTCTTTGCTTGCATTTTCATAACTTAGCTGGACCTTTGTAAGATAGCGAGCGAATTCTTCCGCAGAGGGCAACTTACTGCATCCTCCCACAAGCCATTTTTCCAAAAGGAGCGGCGCTTTTTCGCTATATCCATCGATGGAAAGCACCAACTGAGCATCGCTATTCAGCATTAAACTAGAGGCGAGGCCGGCATGGAAAGCCTGCTCTAAGGTCGATCTAAAGTGGTTATTAACCGTTTCTAAAAACACATCGCAGCACACCTGGCTATGCGCGCTGTTGTCAAGTCGAGGGGAGTGCAGCGCTATGTTATAAGCCACATGTGGCGTGAGGTAGGTGCTATCTTGTTGAAAGCAGAGGGTATAGTTTTTGCCCTTAAAGATTTTCGGACCGTCATTGGCAATATGCGGTTTAAGCTCTAGATGGCTTGGCATAAAGGGGTTTGGAGGCGGGAGAGCGAAGTTTGTGATTTCCGTCAAAGGTAGGTGCATTAGGTCTGAGAGCCGAGAAAACTCTGTTTTGTTAAGGGGTTGGATGGCATATTTTCCCCCCAGCCATTTTTCTTCGTTTGTAGCGGGGACATTTGTTAAGCTTTGGGGGGCTGTGAGTGTAATATAGCAGGTAGTCGGTGTTAAGCATTCAAGCACGCTCCGTACTTTCTTAGGGTCAAAATGCCTTGGTAAGTGGGTGTGTTGTGGATACGTTTCTAAGGGCTCATCGACTAAGCCATTTGCATGACTCACTACAAAATCGAAAGCATTCATTCTTGGTTGGTAAGCATACCTAAGCGTCTGCTTAGTGACAATTTCGTCGTAGATGTAACGGGGGACCGTTTGCACTTGATAGCTGCGAATCGCACTAAAAATTAGTTCTAGCACCTGATTTTTTGCAGAGACTCCCTCTTGTGTTAAATCGACGTCGATGTGAAACAAGCTGTGCGTTTGGCCCAAAGATTCTGCATAAACAAAGGCAGACTCTGCTAGATTGCGTTTTTTTAGCGTGTCACAGAGTCCTCCCTTCCCCTCAAATCCAAGTAGCGTAGAGACGATGAGGGCCGCTTTTGCAGGATCTTGTTTGCTAAAACTCTCTGGTAGATCCCAATGGAGTGAAAGCTTTCGTATGTTCTGGACTGGTTGAATGTAAGTTATAGAGCCAAACTGCTTTGTTGAAAGCAGGGGCCCTTTATTTCGGACTACCTTTTGTGGATTTGGAAAAGCTTGAGCAAAACAGCCTGCAACTAAAAGCTTTAGCTCTTCCAGGGCTAGAGGAGAATAGACAACCAAGTGGGATCGGTTAGCGCCATAATTTTCCAAAAACCACTGCTGCATTTCTTTCCTTGGAATATCTTGCAGTGTTTTCGAGTTTCCAGTTGAGAAAGTCGCATTTGGGTGGTCTTGGTTGCCAAGCTCTTTAAGGATCATCCATTCGCGCCACATGTCATTCTCGATGTTTTTATGGTGCTCTTGGTCAACGGCATGGAGTTCACGGCTCAGGCCTGAGGGATCAAAAAGGGGATCTATAAAAAAGTGAGCAAATTGATCGAAGACCTTTGTAAATTGGCTGTTTTCAATAGAAAACATGTAAACAGTGCGATCGAAGGCAGTGTAAGCATTAAACAGGCCATTGCTATCAAGCACCTTTTTAATCAATCCATCTTCCTCCGGATACTTTTCTGAGCCTAAAAATAACATGTGCTCCAGAAAGTGGGCCATCCCTGGATATTTTTGAGGATCAGACCATGAGCCCGTTTCTACGGCAAGGGCGGCTGCAGATTTATCTGCGAGAGGATCAGAGATGAGATAGGCCTGTAGGCCATTTTCCAGCCTAATTTTTGCTGTCTGTCGCTCTTTTAGCGTCTTGATGTGTAATTGACATAGGTCTTTTACATCAACGTAAGAAGAAGTGGCATGCAAAGGGAGCGCAGTGCACGCGAGAAGTAGGCACTTTGCAGTCAGGCACCTTGCAATTTTTAGGGTCCTCTTCATTTGTCCTCCGCTTTAATGAATGTTGCAGATTTTATTGTAATCTTTTCGGACTTTTTCCCAGATAAATTTCGCTTTTAGCTGCCGTTTTTTTTGTTTATCAGCAGGCATTTGCGGAAAAGTAGCTGCGTCTAACGATACCTCTTCTCCAAAGCACAAACAGATGGGTCCTCCTTGCGTTGTCCGCTTCTCTCCGAGCTCTATTTCGGTTGTTTTAGGAGGGGGAAGAAGGTGGTAGGTAGAGAGAGCAAGCGTAAAAAAATGGGTTTTTTGCTTGGCCTGTTTTCCTTGAAGGTAGAACATTTCAACCGCTTGAGGATCGAAGGGCGCTACCTCTACGCATCCACTGTTTCCTATTCGATCCCTTCCTCCACTTGGCGCAACGTAGATGCATCTGCCTCCGCTATTCAAAAGCGCTTGCATTTGCCTCAATGTTTTGCGATTGTGCAGCTGTTTTTCTTCCCTTCTTTCAGGGGGAATATCGATGTATTTTTTAGAATAAATACAAAGGAGGTTGCGTCCCATGCTAAAAGGAATGGAAAGTGGGTCTGTAATGACTCGGTCGCCTGCGACAAAAATCATTTCTTCCCCTATTTTGGGGAATGTTTTTTCTAAAAGGAGGCTAATGGCTTGAGGGTCTCCCTCAATTTGGTGATTAGCGAGTAAAATCACATTGTGGTTTTTCTCAAGTAAAGTCTCTATTTTTTGTAGATTCGACTTTCCATCGATAAAAGAGCGGGAAAAGTCAACTAAAGGGCGCATAAATTCCAAGCCAAACTGGTAATGGTCGAAAGGGGTGCGTATTTTCTCGTGATAGGGCTGAAAGCGATAGGGATTTTTTAGCTGGCTTGTGACCTGGTCTAAAAATGTAGAGAGCATATTTTCGCAGTAGGTTTTTTGCCCGCCCAACGAAAGGGCTGCAGAAAGATAGCTGGCAAAAAACTCTTGCAAAATTTCTTGATACTTTGGATTAATCCATCCCTTTTTACAAAAAAGCGCGAATTTGTCGTATAACAGCATAACTAAAATTCCAGTTTCTTTTTCGTAGTTGTAGAATAAAAAACAAAATCGTTGAGATGGAGAGTATCGTCAGATCTAAACTGAAGGCTTGTATGGAATTTTTTGGCAAGTTTTTCGAGCTGCTGGTGTTCTTGTTTGTTCATGTAGTCTTCTACATCTGGGTGGTAGACGATTTCTATGGAGTTGCTGGCTTTTCTGCGCAGCAAACGGAGTAAGTGGTATTCTATAGCAATAAGGGTGTTTTCCAAATTTTTAATTGAGCCTAAGCCTTGACAGTAAGGGCAGGTGGTAAGCATGATCTGCTGGAGAGATTTACGGCTTCTTTGCCTTGTCATTTCTACAAGCCCAAATTCGCTCATCCCCAGAATGGTGCATTTAGCGCTATCTTCTTTCATCGCCTCTTTCAAACAGTCGAGGACGCGGCGTTGATTTTTGCGAAACCGCATATCAATAAAGTCGCATATAATTAGGCCACCCATATTGCGTAAACGTAGTTGCCTGGCTATTTCTATAGCCGCTTCCATATTGATTTTCACCAAAGACTCTTCGAGATTTCTTTTTACGGACGTTGTGAGAGAACGTCCCGAGTTGACATCAATGGTCGTCATCGCTTCTGTTTTTTCTATCACGATACAACCGCCACTATTTAGGCGCACTTCACGTTTGAGGGCCTTGTTAATTTCTATCTCTACTTTAAAACGGTCAAATAGAGGGGCTTTATCGCGATAGAGTTCGATTTGCAAGGGATGCTCTAAACTAAATTTTTTGTAGTCTTGGCAGCAGCGGCGATAGGTTTTATGATCGTCGATAAGAAGGCGATCAAATTTTTTATCCACAGCAATAAAGAGGGCTTTTTTCACCAAATCAGATTCGCGGTGCAGACAAGCCGGTCGTTTGTACTGTTCGAAACTTGTAATAACCCTGTTCCAGGTTTCCAATAATTCATTGGCTTCATCTACCAAACACTCTAAAGGGACACTAGCGCTTGCCGTTCGACAAATAAGTCCCATATTGCTTGGCATTTCAAAAGAGCGGATGATTTTTTTTAAATGCTCCCTTTCCGCCCTGTTTTGAATTTTTCTTGACACTCCTCTGTGTGGCATATTAGGGAGTAAAACAAGGTATCTGCCGGGAATAGTAATGCTAGACGTTAGTCTGGCGCCTTTGCTACCGATAGGTTCTTTGATGACTTGAACCAAAACACTATCCTTAAGTTTGAGTAGCTTTGAAATATCTTGAGGATTGGTTTGTTTCTCTGAAGGCTTTGCGTTCCATTCAAACTCCATATCAAACATCTCTTTAAACTTTTGCGTATTTTCTACCAAGTCAGAGATGTGGATAAAACCATTTTCCTCTTCGTTAATGCTAACAAAGGCAGACTGAATATTTTCTAAAATATTCGTCACGTGGCCGCGATAGATATTCCCGCTTAAAGGAAGGTCTTTTTTTCTTTCGATAATAAGGTCTTGAACTTGTCCACATTTTAAAATAGCAACCCGCTTTTCCTTTGTTCCAACGTTTAATAAGATATCTTTCATTTCGCTCCTAAGGCTGTATTTATTGGTATTATGGAAGAGAAGAGAGGGGAGAGAAGGTGTTTCTTCATCGTACAAATAAATTGATTTTGTATTAAATTCAGGGCTCCTTTTATTCCGTTGATTAGCGCACGGGGATTTGAATAGCTATGGCATTTAATAACGATACCATCCACTCCTGTCAGAACAGCTCCTGGAAATTCTGCATAGTTGAGCTTTGACATATTCGGCAAAAGATCGCCGTTTTTGCTAAGGTGGTGCAGCACGAGGGACACGGTTCCTTCGGCGGCTTTTAATAAAATATTGCCGGTAAACCCGTCGGTCACTAAGACATCAATGTGGCCATCAAAGACTTCTCTCCCTTCGATATTGCCTAAAAAAATAGGGGGCTGCTCGGGTGTATTGAGCTGATCTAGAATCTTGTAGGCTTGCTGCAGTTCGCGGCGTCCCTTGTATTGCTCTTCTCCAATATTCAAGAGGCCTATTTTGGGGTATTTCACTTTTAATGTTTTTTGAAATGCGTATCCTAAATAGGCAAACTGCACTAAATGTTTTGCACTGCAATGCACATTCGCGCCGATATCTATAAGAGCTAAGCTATGGTGTTTTGTTGGCATCAGTGCCAAAAGAGCGGGCCTGAAAGTGTTTGGCAGTTTTGGCAGTATACGTTTTGCAGAGCAGAGCAAAGCGCCCGTATTGCCTGTAGAGACCAAGGCGTCGATTTTTTTTTCCAAAAGCGCACGCATACCAATGCACATACTGGCATTTTTTTTGTCACGAACTGCAGAGAGAGGAGGATCGCTTAAATGGATTACCTGCTTACTTTCATGAAAATCGATACAGCACCTATCAAAAGCTGCTGTATGTTTCTTGGAGTAGTCTTGAAAGAATCCGATAACCTCTTTCGTTGCAAAAATAGATAAGGCAACAGGGAAGCTCTGCTGCTGGACAAAACGCAGCACCGCTTCTAGATAAGTACGAGGGTGGTGTTCCCCACCCATAAGATCAATTCCTACGACAGGAGTCGCCCCTTTGCTATTCAATATCCTCATGAATTACAGATCGGCCATTGTAAAATCCGCACGACATGCAGGCTCGATGGGGGAGCTTATGCGCCTTACAGTTTGTACACAAAACCGTCGCTTTTGGTTGTTTCGCGTCATGTGCACGCTTAGAATTTTTGCGCGCGTTAGAATGACGATTTCTTGGTACTGCCATTATTTCACTCTTTTACTTTTTAAGGTTTGTTTCGTTCACTTCTTATCCGCGTCATCCATTTGTGCAAAAGGATGATGCACCTTTTGTGATTTTGACATATCTTTGGCAAAATATCGACCCAAGGCTTTTCTTTCCAAACAGTTGCCCTGGCGACACTCTGCAAAATTTGGCGTTTCCAAAAGAATAGCCTGTCTTACTTCTTCCAAGCAATCATACACAGAAGAGGGGATCTTGGCAATTGGCTTTATGTGATGAAAATTTTTTATTGAAATAGCTACAGGAACATTTGCATTACAAATTTTGCAAGGGAGGATAGCTGTTGCTTGAAGTTCGAGGCGCACAACTAGATAGGCGTTGGCGAGGTAAGCGCGGCCGCTTACTTCCACGTTGGGGGGAAAGGTAAGTTCTGGATCATCAACGAGGCAAGCGCCTTTTAGCGTTTCCTCTATAATAACCTCTTTGCCCTGCTTTAATCTATCTATAAAAATTTTCAACTGCATAAGTTAGGATGCATCTTAAGATCTTGGGAAGCGCTAATTATAGAGCAGTCTGTGTTTTTTGAAAAAATCTTTCTTTTTGTCAAAGTTCATGTATAATTCTGGCAAAAACCCCTCATAGGAGACAAGGATGAAAAAGAAGTATGAGTTGCCTCAGCTCCCTTTTGCGTATGACGCTCTTGAGCCTGTAATATCTAGAGAAATCATGGAGCTGCACCACAAAAAACATCATAATGCGTATGTAAACAATCTAAATCAAGCAATTGTGCAGTGGCACGAAGCGGAAAGTAAAGGCGATTTGGTTGGGTTGACGGTAGCACAAAAGGGGATTCATTTTAACGGGGGTGGGCATATCAACCATTCGATTTTTTGGCAAAATTTACTGCCTACTGACCAGGGAGGGGGAGTCTTAAAAGATGGAACTTTAAAGCAAGAGATAACACACCGGTATCAAACCCTAGAGGGGATGATTGAGCAGTTCAACAGCAGCGCTGCTGCTCTACAAGGGTCTGGGTGGGTATGGCTTTTCTATTGTAATCGACGCAAAACTATTGGCATTATGCCTTGCCACAACCAAGACGCGCTGCAGACACTTGTTCCCTCTCTGGTACCCCTTTTGGGAATTGATGTGTGGGAACATGCCTACTATTTACAGTATAAAAATGCGCGCCCAGAATACCTAAAAAATATTTGGAAAGTGATAAACTGGAAAGACGTACAACAGCGTTATGACCATGCAAGGCAATAACGGTCCTTCTTGTTTTGTTTATATTTTTTTGGTATGATGGGTCCACTATATTGCCAATGCAGAGGAAGTTATGGGCTTTTTAAGACTTTTTACCCGTCACAAGCCAAAAATCAAGCTGCAGTTGCCAAAGAAAGATGGTTTTAGCGGTTGGGTGAAGTGCAAGCAGTGTGAGGAAATGATTCATGCAAATGAGCTGCAGGAGAACATTGACTGTTGCCCTAAGTGTGACTATCACTACCGCATACCGGTGGATAGGCGTTTGCGCTTGCTTGCAGATGCAAACAGTCACAAAGAATTGTTTACAAATATCCTGCCCACGGATCCTCTGAATTTTAGCGACTCTCAGCCTTACCAAGAGCGCTTGCTGAGCGCTCAAAAAAAAACGCGTAGGAAAGAGGCGATATGGGTTGGAACAAGCCTTCTTCATGGGATGCCAATTAGCTTGGGCATACTGGATTTCAGTTTTATGGGGGGATCTATGGGATCCGTAGTTGGGGAGAAGCTGACTCTGCTAATAGAGCATGCTTTAAGCAATAGGCTTCCTTTGGTCATTGTTTCTGCTTCGGGTGGGGCTAGGATGCAAGAGTCTACTCTCTCTTTGATGCAAATGGCAAAAACCTCCGCTGCACTCTCCCAGCTACATGAGGCGGCTATCCCTTATATTTCTGTGCTGACCAACCCCACTACAGGGGGGGTCACGGCATCCTTTGCCTCTCTTGGTGATATTGTGATCGCGGAGCCTGATGCATTAATTGGGTTTGCAGGCCCTCGAGTTGTTGAGCAGACAATTGGCCAAACCTTGCCTCCGCGTGCCCAGCGTTCGGAATTTCTTTTGGAAAAGGGAATGCTTGATTTGATCGTGAGGCGTGGGCAGTTAAAAGAAAAAATACATGTATTTTTGCAGTTTTTGTCTGGTAGAGGTTAGTGGATTGCAAGGAGGTCCAATGGTAGAGCAGGTGTCGGAGCAAAGAATTCGTATTTTTACAAAAACCAAAGAGAAGAGGTGGTTGCCGTGTTATGCGTCTGGCGGAGCTGCTGGGGCGGATGTAAGGGCTGCCATTGATGCTGACATAGCATTAGATCCTGGCAAGTCGGTTTGTGTTCCTACAGGGCTTTGCGTCGAGTTGCCAGCAGGCTATGAAATTCAAGTCCGTCCTCGAAGTGGACTTGCGTTAAAGCATCAAATTACTGTTTTAAATGCGCCGGGGACGATCGATGCAGATTACCGGGGAGAAATTCAAGTGATTTTAATTAATCATGGATGCAAAACATTTATTATCGAGCCCGACATGCGGATTGCTCAAATAGTCTTAGCGAGGGTGATCGAAGGGGAATTTGTTGTGCAGCAAGAGTGTCTTAGTACAACAGATCGAGGAGAGAAGGGTTTTGGCCACACAGGAATTAACTAATACAATTGAGATTTTCAAAAGTAGATGGAGGGGCAAGAAGATGGTGAAAGAGAAAAGGGCGATATTTATTGGGGATTATTTAGATTCTAATTTGATTCATTTTATGAATGCGCCGTCAAGAGAGGCATCGCTAGATTTGTTGATAGATCTCTTAGATAAAAGGGGCAAACTGCACAATCGGAGCGCTTTTCGCGAGGCTATTTATAAGAGAGAAGAGTTAGCATCTACTGGAATTGGTCGTGGGATTGCGTTGCCCCACGCCCGTTTGGATAAGTGTGAAGATTTTTTTATTGCTGTTGGTATACACCAAGGGGAGGAAGGGCTTGCTTGGGATACCATTGACGGTATGCCTGTGCGGCTTATTTTTTTAATCGGTGGCCCTGAAAAATACCAAACCGCTTACCTTAAGCTCCTTTCACAAATCACCCTTTTTGCAAAAAATGAAGCCTTCTTATCAAACATTCTGCACATCGCAACGGAAAAAGAGGCAATGGATTTAATGCAAGCGTGCCTTTGCGATTCAAAGAGCGGCCGCGCTATTTAAACCCAATTGCTCTGTTATTGCTCTGTTATTGCTCTGGTATGCTCTCCATTTTTGGCATCGGATAAAAGATTTTGTTTGACAATATGTCAAGATTGCGTTTTCATTCTAAAGATAACACATCAGGGTCGGTTATTATGGATCTAAGAATTAAAGATGTAGCAGAGTTGCTAAGTGTTTCTGAAACCACAATTCGTCGCTGGCTTGCGGACGGTAAGATTCCAGCTTATCGTTTACGCCGTCAGTACCGGTTCAATCGCACAGAGATTGAAAACTGGATGATGCATTGTCGTTTGGAGCATAAAAAGGGAGGATTCCTCCCAAAAGACGTTGTAGGGGATAGTGCAGTTAAGTCAAAGCGGGCGAAGAAGCCGTTTGCCGGACATCAGCAATTTAGCTTTTATAGAGCGTTGCATCATGGGACTGTAATGCGTGATGTACAAGGGACAACCAAGGAAGCGATCGTTTCCCAGATTATGGATGCTATGGCGGATGGTCTTTCTTTAGATGCGCACGTGGTTGCAGATTTGCTGATAGATCGAGAAAGTTTAATGCCAACAGCCTTAAACAATGGTATTGCCGTTCCACATACGCGAGACTTGGTATTCGAAGGGCCTCACGGCATTATCGGGGTAGCTATGCTGCGCTCTCCAATTGATTGGGGCGCTTTGGATGACAAGCCCGTACACACTTTGTTTTTTTTGTTTGCAAGTGACGACAAGCAGCATCTGCACCTTTTGGCTAAAATTGCGCATTTGAGCAGTGATGAAAAGGCACTGAAGTTTTTACAAAAACAGCCGGATCGTCAAAGCCTGCTTGCCTACATCAAGCAGTGGGAATTGGGGCTTAAAGGGTCTGGGAATCGCTCTTGCTTTTCGCACTAGCTTTCTTGCTTTGTTGTAGCTACCTCTTCGCTTGCAGACGGTTTGCTTGATAAAGAGAGCCTGTCTTTTTTGACTGTGACCCAGATATTTTGCGGTTCTTCGCCTTCCATCAGGAGTTTTTCTGCAAGTGGGTCCTCTAGATGTTGGGTGATGGCTCGTCGAAGAGGACGAGCGCCCATGGCGACCTGTCGATTTTTAGTGACGAGGAAGTTTTGCGCCTCCTTGTCCACTTCTAAGGTGATCTTTTTTCTTTCCAGGCGCTGTTGCAGCTTCTCAATTTCCAATGTGATAATTTTCAAGAGCTGCTTTGTCTCCAAGGAGTGGAATATGACAATGTCATCCAAACGGTTTAAAAACTCGGGCTTAAAATGCTTTTTAATGGATTTATGGATTTGATTTTTCATAGTTTCATAATCGGTAAACCCTTCCTTTATACCAAACCCTAACTCAGATGAACGTTCAATCAGGTCTGACCCTAAATTTGATGTCATAATGATGATTGTGTTCCGAAAATCCACTTTGCGTCCGAAGGAATCGGTGAGCCTTCCGTCCTCTAAGATTTGTAAAAGCAGGTTCATAACATCGTGATGCGCCTTTTCTACTTCATCAAACAAGATGACCGAATAGGGGCGTTGGCGTACCTGCTCTGTTAATTGTCCTCCCTCTTCATGTCCTATGTACCCTGGAGGTGAGCCTGTCATGCGGCTAACGGCAAACTTTTCCATGTACTCGGACATATCTACTTGAATGAGCGCTTCTTCTCCGCCAAACATGTGTATAGCCAGTTGCTTTGCAAGCAGTGTTTTTCCAACGCCTGTTGGCCCCAAAAACAAAAAAGCGCCCGTAGGTCTATTTGGGTCTTTAATATCAGCCTTGCTACGTCGTATCGACCGACAAACGATATCTAGGGCTTCGTCTTGGCCGACAATATGTTGCTTGAGCTTTTCCTGCATTTTCAAGACTTTTGCCGCTTCCCCTTCTGTAATGCGCGTTACTGGAATGCCCGTTTGCTTGGATATAATCTCGGCAATCTCATCTTCATCCACGATAACCATGTGCTCTTCGCGATTTTTTTCCCATTCCTGGTGAATATGCAGCAGCTTTTCTCTCAGCTGTTTTTCTGTATCTCTAAGCTTTGCGGCCTTCTCGTACTCCTGATGGTTGATGGCTTCTTCTTTCGACTTTCGGATATTCTCTGCTTCTCCTTCCAGTTGTGTGATACCTTGTGGCTGGTGCATGGCCGCGATGCGGGCTTTAGCGCCCGCTTCATCTATGAGGTCAAGCGCTTTATCAGGGAGGAAACGCCCTGTGATATACCGATCGGATAAACGGACTGCATTCTCAACAGCGGCTTTTGTATAGCGGCACTTGTGGTGCTTTTCGTATTTGTCTTTTAGTCCGAATAAAATCTGTTCTGCTTCATCTAAAGAAGGTGGAGCAACAGAAATTTTTTGAAAACGACGTTCTAACGCAGCGTCTTTTTCAATATGCTTTCTATATTCGTCAATCGTAGTAGCACCAATACACTGGAGTTCGCCTCGAGAAAGGGCGGGTTTTAAAATATTGGAAGCATCAATAGCTCCTTCCGCAGCCCCAGCGCCCACAATGGTATGGATTTCATCAATGAACAGGAGGATTTCTCCATGCCTTTTGACTTCATCCATCACCGCCTTAATTCTTTCTTCAAACTGTCCTCGATATTTTGTTCCAGCGATCATTAGCGTCAAATCCAAGGAAATGAGTTTTTTCTTAGATAAATTCTCCGGAACCTGGCCCTGAATAATCGCATGCGCCAAGCCTTCTACGATAGCTGTCTTACCGACCCCCGCTTCTCCGATGAGGACAGGGTTGTTCTTCCTTCGCCTGCACAGAATGAGAATCAGCCGCTCTATTTCTCCTTTTCTTCCGATTACAGGATCTAATTTTTCTTCCTTAGCAAGCTCCGTTAAGTCATGGCCGTATGCTTTAAGAGCGGGCATTTTTTCGCTACCAAGAACGCCTTGATTTGCTCTTGGCGTTGATGCCGCAGCTGCCATGCCCATTGGAGGGAGTTGCAAGTTAAACGTTTCAAGCTCTTTTAAAATTTCTCTTCTTATGTCTTGCAAGTTGGCATTCAGATTCTCCAAAATTTGGGTTGCCACTCCGTCCGTTTGTTTTAGAAGCGCTAAAAGTAGGTGCTCTGTTCCCACATAATTGTGATTGAGAGAAGACGCTTCTTCATTCGCAAGCTCAAAGACTTTTTTTACTTTGCCCGTTAGTGCCGGGTCGCCATACACCTGAATTTCCGGGCCAAACCCAACCAATCTCTCTATTTCCCCAAGGGCGGTGTCATAGTCCACGTTCACATTACGTAGTACATTGACTGCGATGCCTTGACCTAGCTTCAGTAGGCCCAGCAAAAGGTGTTCTGTTCCCAAGTAGTTGTGGTTTAGTCGTTGCGCTTCTTTTTTTGCAAGCTTAACGACCTGCTTAGCACGATTTGTAAATTTGTCAAACATAAGATCCGCTCACCTAGGTTATCTACCTTCCTATCTTAAGTATTCTTTTCTTTTTATCCAATCATCGACCCAATATGTCAACAAAAAGAAGATGTGGTAAGATCGGATCTTATGGAATGGACCTTTTTAGACACAGGCGTTAATAGCGCCGAGAAGAACATGCAGTTAGATAAAGCGCTGCTAAGGGATTTACTCCCGACGGGCAAGGCTATTTTGCACTTTTATGATTGGCAGACCCCAAGCCTTACATATGGACATTTTTTGAAAATTGAGCAATGCGTCCGTTTGGAAAGAATAAAAAAATATTTTACTCTAGCGCGAAGGCCCACGGGGGGAGGGGTCACGTTTCACGTGACCGATTTGGCTTTTTCTGTTTTAATCCCGTCAAGCGCAAGCGAGTATTCTACAAATACCTTGGCAAATTATCGGTACATTAATGACAAGGTAAAGGGGGTGGTTATGCAGCTGATGGAGCAGCATAGCCTTGCTTTGCTTGAAAGGGGAGAGGAGGTGAAGAGTGAAAAAACGCTCTCTTCTCAATTTTGCATGGCACATCCCACGGTGTATGATGTCATGCTGTCTGGAAAAAAAATTGCCGGTGCTGCCCAGCGGCGTGGAAAGGGGGGATTTTTGCACCAGGGGAGTATTGCTCTGGCTTTGCCCAATATAGCGATTTTGCAAGACGTATTGCCTCAAGGCTCAGCTGTTTTGGAAGATATGCAGCGCTGCACACATTCTTTGCTTCCGGCTTGCCATTCCCTTGACGATTTACACCAAATGCGTCATGATGTCAGGCAGCTATTGAAACGGGCGTTTATGGATGAGTAAAACGAGAAAGCATGCGATCCCGAAAACACGTCTTGAAGACTATGCGCAGTGGTATCAGGAGGTTGTGCGGGCGGCTGATTTGGCACAGACTTCTCCTGTGCGAGGATGCATGGTTATCAAGCCGTGGGGTTATTCTCTTTGGGAGACAATACAGAAGGACCTAGATAGGCAGTTTAAGGCCCTTGGGTGTGAAAACGCCTATTTCCCTTTGTTTATTCCCTTGA
>JAUIKQ010000032.1 GCA_030430655.1 Chlamydiia bacterium | reverse complement strand
TGAGAGTATTCTTTTGCATTTCTAGGACAATGTGAAGTCGATAGTTTAGATCATTAATAGAAATGTTTTTTACCGTATCTTGCCTGCCATAAAAGCTTTTTTCATAAAACCGTGTTATCTCCAAAATCGCTTCTCTCAAAGATTTTGACGGAATAGTGCCCGAGTTTAAGCAAGCGCCCCCTAGATTCTCCCCTTCAATTAAGGCCACTTTTTTCCCGAGCTTTGCCGCAGCAATAGCTCCCTTTTGCCCAGCCGGCCCCGAGCCAATAACGGCTAAATCATAATGCTGCAATGCCATTTCTTTCCCCTCTTTCTCCCCTTGAGTTAACCAAACTCTTGTAAAATATCAATCCAAAATAGTAAACTCAGGAGAGTTTATCCAAGAAAAGATGTGGAATTATGCCTAGACAATGTCAACTCACGAAGAAGAAACCTGGACAAGGCAACAAGTACTGTATACGCGGGATTGCCAAAAAGAAGAAGGGGATCGGACTGAACATTACAGGAAAGAGCAAGCGCCGCTTCTTACCAAACCTCGTAAAGAAACGGTTTTGGCTGCCAGAAGAAAACCGTTTTGTTACCCTGCGCCTTTCCACAAATGCCATGCGCACTGTGAATAAGGTAGGTATCACCAAAGCCGTAGCGCGTATGCGGGCTTTTGGAGAAAAGATTTAAGCTTAAACCTTTCAGCCGCCCGTGAAATGTGCAGGTAAATTTGCAAAGAACTGGAAGTTGTTCTTGGCCTTTTCTGCGCTCTTGCTCTTGTTTGGAAAGGCGGTGTTTTATGCCTTGGAAGTTCCGAGAGCATCTGAAGAAGAGCGTTTCTACTTTTTTTCCAATGAAACCCCTGAAGACATTAAGCGCTTTGTTTTAAAGCACTTAAGCGAAGCTCAGCACTCTATAGCCATCACAACATATGCTTTGACCGATCCACACGTCCTATCGATGCTCGCCAAAAAAGGGAAAGAAGGCCTCGATATCACCTTGACCTTTGACAAAAAAGCAACTCCTCCACTTCCGGCGAGTCTCACAAGCGTTGCTACTTCTTGGCCCACCTCCTTAAAAGGAGGACTAGTGCACGAAAAAATCATTATTTTAGACAGAAAACTTGTTATTCTGGGAAGCGCTAACCTCACCGAATCTTCTCTGCAAGTCCACGATAATACTATTGCGTTTATCAAAAGTCCCGAATTAGCCGCCACGCTTTTCGAAGGAATGGTGGGCAAGCGTGTCAAATCCACTCCCTACCAACTGAAAGAGGGCAAACAGTGCACACTCTACCTTTTGCCAGAAGGAGGGCAAAAAGCGTTATCTGACCTGATTGATTTAATCGATCGTGCTGAGCAGACCATTGAAGTTGCTCTTTTTACATTTACCCACCCTTCCATTGTAGAAGCCCTCATTGCCGCCCATAATCGCCACGTAAAAGTTGTTGTCACATTGGACCATGGCAATAGCCGAGGCGCATCCAAAAAAGTGTATAACCAGTTGCTACTATCCGGGATCACCGTCAACCTCTCTAAAGGCCGACAGCTCTATCACCACAAATGGGCATGTATAGATAAAAAATATTTTGTTTTTGGTTCTGCTAATTGGACACGGAGCGCATTTAAATCAAATAGAGAAAATTTAATTATATTGAATTAGTTTGTTAATATTTAACAAAATAGCGACTAGTTGTATAATAATGCGCATGAACACTTCCCCATGGTCCAGTTTAAACAAATCTGCCGAAAATACAATGCGCTGGACAGAAAAAGGGTTAAAGTGGACCACACACACGACAAACGTCCTTCGTCACGTATCCCAGCCCTTACACCTACAAATGGCCGATTCCATTCGCTTTAAAAAAGTGGCCGGTACTGCAAAACTTGCAAAGGCAAATGTCTCTAATCTATCTACTAACGTAACAGTCGCTAAACACCTATTAAACATCCCTCAGCAAAGCAAAAAAGTTATAGATCTCATTCAAACACCGCAACCCCTGGATAAAAAAATTTATATGGTTGCACAGACGCTGCTTTTTAAGGTTGGCTACCCTGTAATCTATCTCACTCGCCTTTTCTTTGTCTCCATGCACCGCAATAATTTGTTCCACTTACCCCAAAAAGCCGTTTTCCCGCTTAATTTCACGGTTACCCTACTCACACTTGCCAAACAAGTCAACGGGTGGCTCCACAACATAAAGGATCTGACCACGAAGCCCAAAGAAATCAATTTATGGTTACAGTTTGCAAAAAACAGCATTTCTGTCCTGCTAAGCCTAATAGAAATCATCCTTCTACCGCTTTCTACTTCGTTTTTCTTAGTGGTAATAACAATTCAGCTCCTTCTCAACCTCATAATCGACCTCTACCCTTCCAATGCAAAAAGAAACGTGTTCTTTGATACCCCAAGGCTCTACCCTGTCTGAGACAAAAACCGAGGCAACGGACACAGTAGCGCTCAACAGGGGTAAAGTCTGCCCGCGCCACTTCTATAAAATAGGCCCTAAAAAATCTTTCACAGAAAACGCTTAGCTCGTACAATACCTCCAAAGTTCGCTTTCGTAAAAATTTCAAAGAGGAGGCTTACCTGTAATGGGAACAAAGATTTTTGCCGTTTTTATTTTTTCTGTAGCAAGCCTTTGCTATCTAAGTGCCACCTCCACCAGCATCTGCATAGACAGCATTGAAGAGGGGAAGATATTAAATCAGTTCCTCAAAGTAGGTGTAGAAGAAGAGGAGTACGGCTACGTCCTGGCAGGCGTAAAACCTGTTAGCATTAGAGGCTTTTGTAGTCTTGACGGGTTTCCTATCTCTAGCGTAAAAGAAATTTCACAAAGGGAATTTATGAACACCCTTCTTGCTCAGGCCGCTATCCCAATATGGAATAAATACTGCTTGCAGCAAGAAAACTTTTCTCTCAAAGCGGTCCCTTTAGAAGATGCAGATGCAATAGTCAGAGGGGCGGAAGTCAGATTTGTGAATGTCGAGAAACTAAAGGAGGTCGTTGAAGGGAACATTAGCCTGTTTCGCTATATTCTTGGTCCTGGCGCTACAGCAGAGCAAATTGTCAACAAAATTGCTTACTCAAAAGAGCGCTTGATAGACATTTTGCAGCAAGATCTGACGCTTATGGGAATCGTTTTGGGATTTGGCTCGCATAGCAGTTTGGTGGGAGGACGTATCGAAACCATCCTCTTTTCCTTTTTTTCTAAAGACACCCCTCCCTTCTCCCCTAAGAGTTATTTTATACAAAAAAAAGCTTTTCCATACATGGATTCTCTGTCCCCAGAAGGATATGCCCACTACTACCTGGAGCTGGCCGGAGGAGAAAGCAACCCGTTTTTCGATGGCGCTCCCCCTTTTGTAAAGGTTAATGCGAACTTTCCAAACCTCGAAAAAGAACTTTTGTTCCTTCAGTCTTTAGAAACTCCTTTGCCACCCTGTCTTCGTGAGTCTCCCCCTTTTATTTTTGGCGCTTTTAAGGGAGAAGAAGATATCGATGCGTTTTTTACTCGTCTAAAACAGGTGCAAGCCGAGCTACAATCCCTGATTAAAAAACCTAACTTTTTATCACAGGTCTTGGAAACCATCGGAGGCAAAAAGCCTTCTATCTACTTCGATGAAAAGGCACTTGCCCAAGAGCCTTCCTTGGAAAACGTGTTGAATACAAAGCAATGGGACCACATTTTCTCAGAAGTTGCAGCCCAGTTTGAAGAAAAAGAAGCCCAAGAAAAATTTGCGTATTCCCTTTGCCATTCTACTCTGCCTTCTCCCTTTCCAAAAACAATGTTTGCTTCTAAAGCGATCCTTAAGGGATTAGACCTCGCTCTTCATAACCTGGAGAGTGCAAAAAAATACTTTCAATTCCTTTCTCAAGACGCAGGCCCACAAGGAGATGTGCAAGAGGTTTTCCCACAAGGGCTGTATTTCAAAACAACCCTGCAAGGAAGTGGAAAAAAAATAAAAGGAGCGCCCGTCGTTCAGGCCAGCTACACTGTAGAAGACAGGGAGGGAAAAATCTTTTTCGCAGATTATAATGCGTGGATCCCTATCGCGCAATCCATTCCTGGATTTGCTCACGGAGTCCAGGGAATGAAAGTCGGGGAAAAGAGAACCCTTTTTATTCATCCCTCTTTGGGGTACGGAGTTTTAACCGCCCTTCCGCCCTGCACCAGTCTATTGATGAAAATCGACTTGATCAACATAAAAGAAGGGGAAGTTGCAGAAAATCTGCCGCCACTCGAGCCTTTAGACTTAAGTTGGATACAAGCCCCTTCGTTCCGTGCAAGCATCGAGGAGTCTATGAGACAGCGACCAGAGCTCGTGGGAGCATTTTATCGCGAAGTGCTCGATAAGATAAAAGGTTTGGATAGAAAGGCACTGACACGCAGCCTTAACAAAAAACTCTGCTCTCACCAAGAGTGTCACAGATAAATGTCTAGATATTTATTCTGCTTATGTCAAAATGGCAAGAATGCATAAACTGGACCTATTCGCTTTTGCTTTTTCTCTTTTCCTTTTGATGGATCCTGTGGGCAATGTGCCTATTTATATGTCCATACTTGCACACAGTCCCCCTAAAAGACAGTATCAGATTATCGTTCGTGAGCTCATAATAGCGCTCTTTGTTATTTTAATTTTTGCCTTTTTGGGAGAAAAACTTTTAGCAACGCTAAAGATTTCACAAGACACGGTCTCTGTTGGTGGAGGTGTTGTCCTTTTCTTGATTGCCATTCGTATGATCTTTCCTCAAGAAAATTCTACTTATTCTCAAAAACCCCAAGAAGAGCCTTTTATCGTCCCCTTAGCCATCCCCTTTGTTGCGGGACCTGCTGTACTGGCCTCCGTGATGATCTTTTCCCACAAAGCAGAATCTTTCATTACTTTGATTCAAGCCATTTTTATCGCCTGGATTGGCACATTTCTTGTTTTAATCAGTTCTCCTTTTTTGAAAAAAGTTCTGGGTAAAAGGGGAGCAGCGGCTTGTGAGCGTTTAATGGGGCTAATTTTAATTTTGATCTCTATTCAAATGATTCTTGTAGGAATGCGTAACTTTTTAACTTAACCGAAATAACAGCAATTTGTATAATTTCTTCTTCTTGGCAGCTAAACGAGAGGCTCTTTTTGCGTAATCAACCCTGCTGGTGCGGTAGTGGAAAAAAATGGAAGCGATGCCACTATCCTCAAGCTTCTCCTGGAAACGATGCAACCGCTCTGCAAAAGCAGTACCTCAAGCAGTATGGCATTATTCTAAAAACAGAGGAGCAAATTGACAAAATTCGCGCTGCGTCTCGATTGTCTGCGCAAATTTTGCGTACGCTTTGCGAAACAGCGCAGGTGGGCGTCACCACAAACCAGCTAAATACATTAGCTATCGACTTGCATAAGAAAGCCAAAGCTGTCCCTGCCCCTTTGGGCTATGGAGATCCCCCGTATACCAAGGCAATTTGCACTTCGCTCAATGAGGTAGTGTGTCACGGCATTCCTGATGATCGTCCCTTGCAAGAGGGAGATATCATGAATATCGATGTATCTGCCATCTTGGATGGATATTTTGGCGACTGTAGCGCTATGGTGATGCTTGGCACTGTTGATCCTGAGCACAAGCGCTTAGTAGAAACCACGCGGGAATGCCTGAACCAATCTATTGAGATTTTAAAGCCCCACGTCCTAATCAAAGAGATTGGAGCGACAATTGAAAGACACGCAACCCGCTTTGGGTACAGCGTTGTAAATCAATTTGTTGGACACGGCACAGGACTGGCTTTTCATGAACCACCAAATATTCCTCATCATCTTAATAGTTGCTCTATTCCCCTGGCGCCCGGTATGATTTTTACCATTGAACCCATGATTAACTTAGGCAAGAGAGGAGCGGTTATCGATGCTGACGATCACTGGACAGCAAGAACTGCTGACGGAAAAGTGAGCGCGCAGTGGGAGCATACGGTTTTGATCACCGAGACTGGACACGAAATCCTAACACTTATTTGACTCTCACTCTGAAAAAGCAAGCGCTCTTTTAATTTTGGAAAGCCAGCTGCCGTTTTAGCAAAAACACTTCCCTCTCTTTTTCTTGTAGTGCCTTTTTTGCCTCTTTAAGTAAGCCTTTTTCCTCTTCACTTTTTTTCTTCGCTGTGCACTTTTTGACAATCGCCTCATACCGCTCTTTTACAACCGATCGCTCCTCAATCAATTGCAATAATCTCCTTTCATCGCAAAGGTTTGCCTCATCTGGCAGCGGTTGGCTAGCAAGCGGGTTGTCGGGGCTACTTTCTTTTTCTTTGCTCTCTTCTTTATCCGCATTGTTATTTTGGTCCACCTTTTTTTGCTCATGAGTCAAAGAAACAATCCGCTGATCACGCTCTTGTATGCCAGATTGCAAAGTTTTTATTTTTTCCTCTAGTTGGCTAAACTCATGCTCAAACTGGATCACTTTACGATAATTAACAATAGAAGTTTCTAACGCCTTATGTTTTTCTGCATTTGCCTCTAAAAGCTCTTCTTGGTGCATTTGAGAGAGCTGCTCATAACGGCATATTTCCTCGTCTTTGTTCTTCCATTTTTCTTCCCACGCTTTCATGGCAAGCTCAGATTCACTGCGATGCTCTTGTATTTTGTCTTCTAATATACGCACTTGCTTTGCGTATGTTTCCACTTCGCGCTGCAAACTTTCGTTTAACAGAGCGCCAAGGTACTCTACTTCATCTAAGGCAAGAGCAAAATTCCACAATATACCTAGCTGCGAGCAACCGAAACTCAGTAACAGCGCGAGAGATCTTCCGGGAAAGAATAGGCCTTTCAACGACAACGCTGCTACCAATATGCCCAACGCTGGTAGCAAACCCCTAGAGCCAGAGCGGCACAAAATGCCTATGCCAACTAAAGTGGCTAAGGGGAGAAACACCATCTGCTTTGCAAGGCAAACTGACAATACTAACAAACCAAAAGGAATCAAGGGATAAAAGTGAGGAGCAAAACACAGTTTTTTCATCACAATGCCTTACTTTGCCTCCGCTGACAGTAGTTGAAATACCCTTGCCATGACCAAAAAACCCTTTTTAAACCGATCTAAGGAAAAATGTTCATTGGGCGCATGGATGCAGTCTGTAGGAAGACCCATTCCCATCACTACCATTGCCGCTTTGGATACCTCTTGTAAAACAGAGACCACTGGAACAGATCCCCCCATCATAGTCAACTCACAAGGCGTCTGAAAAGTCTCTTGATACGCTTGCCTTACAACATGCACAATGGGCGCATTTGGCGATGTCGATACAGCACGTCCCATTCCCCCGCTTTTAAATTGCAAATGCACTCCCTCTGGAGCAATAGCTTGCAAAAAAGCTTTTACTGCCTTTACAGCCTCTTCAGGTGATTGGCCATCTACCAAACGCATAGAAAGTTTAGCATACGCTTTAGCCGGAATAATTGTTTTAGAGCCTTTGCCTAAATAGCCTCCCCAAAACCCATTAATTTCCAAAGTTGGCCGTATCCAGTTCGCTTCTACGGCGCTAAACCCCTCTTCTTTCACAAAAGCATGTACACCAAGCGCCCTAAATTCAGTCTCAAGATCTACTGTCCAAGCAAGGCGATCGTCTTTTGTCGAGAAAGATTTGATATTCTCATAAAAACCTGGAATAGCGATAGAGCCATTAGGAGCCCAACATTTGTTAAGCAGATGAGATAAAACGCGGACGGCATTCGCAGCAACACCTCCACCCATACCAGAATGGATATCACTCTCAGCCGTTGTACACTCCACCTCTAAAGTTGCAATGCCTTTTATTCCCACCACAACTGCCGGACGATCTGGCGCCAAAATACCACCATCGACAACTAAGAGATAATCTGCCTGCAATTGTTGCTGCTTTGTCTTAGCAATGGCGGCCAAGGAGGGCGAACCCACTTCCTCCTCCCCTTCAATGATGTACTTGATATTGATAGGGCAGTCTTGCAGTTCCAAAAAAGCTTTTAAAGCACATAGAGAATAAAAACACTGCCCTTTGTTATCCACGGCTCCACGAGCAAACACTGCGCCCTCTCTAATGCTTGGCTCAAAAGGAGGGGTGTTCCAGTCCTCAACCTCGCCCGGAGGCTGCACATCGTAGTGGTGGTATACTAAAACCGTGGGAGCATTCTCTACTTTGGGGGTAGAGAAGTACAAAGTCGGCCTCCCCTCTGTCTCCCACAATTCGGCAGTAATACTACCGGGTAAGTACGCTTTCATCCATTTTATGCATTCGTTAAATGTGTGGTGGTACGCCTTGTCCGCACTAACAGTCTGGAAAGATAAAAAGCGAAAAAAATCCTTTATTAACTGATCATAGTGCGCACTGTACCAATCGTGAAATAAGGAAAGGGAATCCACAAATTACGCTCCTTTGTTCCGCCCCTATACTACAGAAGAGGACATGAATTATCCAAGAAATTCTCTTTTTTGTGCTAAAACAAGAGCCATATTTTTTCTCTTGCCAAGACCTACACAGGCGAACATCACAGTCGACATAAGCCACTCCTTTCTCTCATATTGGGAATGGGCAAGCAGTAGGTAAGCCGTAAAGCCCTTCTCAAGAAATTTCTAACTCTTCCTCAATAAACTCTGCGGCACTCTTAACAAGATAACTGACAAGATAGCGATCTCCATCATAGGACATTTCAACTTGCATATCACCATCGTCAGAGGGCTCTGAGCAGGTAATCAAGATAGAGCACACCATGTTCTTACCTTTTATCTTTTCTTTGATGTTTTCCAACAACTTACCCTCAAAATTCTTTCCATTTGAATTTTGCTGAAACCATTTAGCCATACAATGATTTACTCTACTCCATAATTTGCTATTGCATAAGAATAACACTTACTCTAACGCACACTTGATGCTCCGCACTGTCTCTAAACCCTAGTGCTAAGAACACCCCTTGATAGACCAGTCATCTCATAAAAGAGATTTATATTCAACTTTATCTTCCAAAGCTGAAAATCCAGGCCTTGTTTCTCTATAGTTTGCAGGGCATATATCGAAAAAATAGAGGTCAAAATGCAAGACATTTGGTAAAATGCGTCAGGCCCTGTGGGCAGTCTAGCATATTCCAAAAGGGAGGGAGCGCTCTTATGTCTGTTATTAAACGCATGCTTGTCTTTTTTACTCTTAATTTTTGTGTCATCCTTGCCCTGTCTACCCTTCTCAACCTGCTGCACATTCGCCCCTACTTAACGGCATATGGTTTAGACCTATCAGCACTTATGTGGTTCTGTCTACTTTGGGGAATGGGCGGCGCTACTTTATCTCTCCTTTTTTCTAAAACAATGGCGCGGTGGATCTTTAAATTGCGTGTCATCTCTACCGACACACAGGACGAAAGGGAACAAAAGATACTTTCTATAACTGAAACGATTGCGCGTAAAATGTCTTTGCCAAAACCACAGGTGGCTATTTATTCGTCTTCCGAAATCAATGCTTTTGCGACAGGCCCTTCTAAAAACCGTTCCTTGATCGCCCTTTCATCGCAGTTGATCGCAAGTATGTCCTGGACACAACTATCGGCAATTATTGGCCATGAAATGGCGCATATTGCCAATGGCGATATGGTCACAATGACCCTTTTACAAGGCGTTGTTAACGCCTTTGTTATGTTTTTAGCGCGCGTCTTTTCTTACATTCTTGTTGCTAATCGCAACGACCGGCGCTCCTCCTTTCCCTACTACTTTACCAACATGGTCTTAGAAGGAATTTTTATGATGTTTGCTCTGCCCATGATTGCTTTTCTTTCAAGGAAGAGAGAATTTCGTGCTGACAAAGAAGGGGCTGCGGTGACTAGTAAAGAACAGATGATCTCTGCTCTTTTGCAAATTGGTGACAAGGTGAGTAAAAAACGCAGCTATCCAAAGTCTTATCAAAGTATGATGATGCATAACCCCCAGCCGCAGTCCATAGCAGCAAAACTGTTTGCTACCCATCCACCCATCTCCGAGAGGGTGCGGCGTCTACAAAGTGGTTGAAAGCATTATTGGGGATGATTATACCTTCGGAAATTTTAAACAATGCAGTTTAAGTGCATCGCCCTAATATTTTCCTAAACTTCATTGCAAAAAAACGCAGCACCCGCTATCATGCCGGGGCATGAATAAAAATTTTAGTAAGCGATCTACCCTCCCCCTTGCAGAAACCCTGCCTCAGGTTGACCTGCAGTTTATAGAAAAGCCGGGCTCTTTTTTGTCAACGCAGCCAAAAATACTGCAAGAGCATGCCGAGCATTTGCAAAAGATTATAATGAATCTGCTCCCTTTTTCCTGGCCCCTTTCTGAAAGCTCTTCCAAAACAATGCAATGGCTAACAAATTTTGCGCCTATTGTGCAATGGTCTGAGGAGGTAGAAACTCCAGGGACACTGACTATCACTATACTTTGCAAAACCGCCACCAATACCGAACTAAATGGCTTTATTTTAGAATTGCTTAAAAGGGTCGTCTTGCCGGAAAAAGAACTCTCCATCCTCTCTTTTCGCCAGCTCCCTTTTCATTTATCTCCCTTCCCTACCATTTCGCTCTTAAGCGCTGAAATTTTACTGTACGTAGACAACAAAAAGGACAGACTAAACATAGAAAAGACCCTACCTGCTTTTGCACAGGAACTAGGATCTGCATTGAAATCACCCCATTATGCACGCTTCGTCTTAGAAAAACCCATACTTAACCACTCACAAAAAGTGTCGTCTGCATATAAATCGCTGATAAAAATTTTAAATAAATATCCAGATACCTTTGACTCCTCTTTATTCACAGAAATGAGTCGGTTGTTGCTCTTATCGGATCAAAAATTTCATGACATCCATTCTTATCGCCATCTCGCTCGACTGGCAACATCTATTTTCTTAATCCGCAAAACACTCCGCGCTAAAGTAACAAGATTCCCTAACAAACGCCACTTATATGCACGCTTTAACCACATTCAACTAGAATTTCCTTTTGGAGTGAAGCCTATATTGAGCGTTATCATAGGTGTTTGCTTACTCGACCAACACGAATCTTTTGAAGAGCGGCATATTGTGGCAGCGATAAAGAAATTTATTCAAACAGCGCGGGCTGTTCCAGGTTCTTTCACCTCGTTTCCAAGTCCCAACAATCCCATTCGGCTTCTTTACATCGAGCTGGAAAAAACTGACGGCACCCGTTTTTCACTTAATGAAATGAAAAACTTGACTACATCCCTTACAGAAGAGCTTAAAGGACGTATCGAACAGCTTATTCCCGCTGTTTTCATGATGCGTAATGAAGAAGAAATCATGAAAAATATCCTTAGCCTCAGCCAGGAGATAAGATCGCCCGATGATTTCCCCCAAGTCATCATTTCCTTTGATCAACAGGAAAAGGAGGCTTTGTCTTTCACTATTATCCTCGTGCGCGCCCTGACCCGAAAAGCCGAACCCCTAAAAGAAAAGATGCTAAAGCTGCCCGCTAAAGTCAAGTATGTGCATGAGCGCACACAAATTGTTGGTTTTTTAGATAAAAAAGTCCCCAAAGAAGCCAATGTCTTTCGCATTCAGATCCCTAAATACACCTCTTTGTTACGTGCGGATTCTTCCGTTAACCTGTATTTAGCCCGGGAAAAAGTAGCGGCTTTTCTGGAAAACACTATCGGCATTTTTCGCGATTACAACGGGGGCATGATCCTCAAGCAAGGAGAGCTGTTCTCTCAATTTAAGCTCGCCTTTTTGGAAATATCGAAAAAAAACACCGACTTATTAGAAAATTTTTTCTATTCCATTTCTCCAATAGAAATGCAGGCTGTTTTGCCAATAGCTAAATTGAAAATTTTTTTTCAACTCTTTCTCTCCTCTATAAACCAAAATCTGCCCCAAAAAGAAAGTTACCTTTTTGACTATAAAATGGAGGAAAACGCACTCTTTGCTTTTGTCCGTGCGGCAGATCCTGCATTGAGATCCCATATCCAACAGTTCACGAGTAATATGTCTACACCACAAAAGTACCTCATTTCTAATGCTTGTGAGTTTGAAGGCACATATACATTGGGGTTTTTATACACGCACCAAAATAAACAAATGCGCAAGCAGTTCCACGAAAATTTACAACAGGCGATTGACAAATGGAAAGAAAGTATCGGCAGCTCACAAATTTTGCGTCTCAGTTTTGACTTCTTACCTCAGTTGGATCCACGTTTTGGAGGACCCTTTGCTTCAGAAAGCGTTTTAAAATTATTATTTGATGGCCTTACTCGCATTGACGAGAACAACAATGCTTTATGCTCCACAGCACGATCCATTGATATTTCTTCAGATAAAAAAACCTATATCTTTCACTTACGCTCTGCACACTGGTCAAATGGAGCGCCTGTCATCGCGTATGACTTTGAATATGCCTGGAAAAAAATTCTCTCGCCCTCTAGTCCCCGTAACACCTTTTCCTATCTCTTCTATCCGATTAAAAATGTCAAACAACTGCAAGCTGGGAAAGCAGACCTTGAGGACTTAGGAATTGAATGCTTGGGTTTAGAAACACTAAAAGTTGAGCTTGAAGAACCCACTCCTTATTTTCTCCATCTCACAGCGCACACAATCTATTCTCCAATTCACCATTTTACGGATCAGGTACATCCTAACTGGTCAGATCAACAAGGAGAAGCTTACGTATGTAATGGCCCTTTTTGTGTTAAAAACCGAAAAAATGGGCTTGTCTATCTCGAAAAAAACAAATACTACTGGGATAGAAAAGCAGTCCAGTTGGAGCAGGTCACTTTGTCCAAAGACGAAGACGCCGTCGCACTTGACATGTATATGCAACATGAAATTGACTGGCTTGGCAAACCTTTACGCGATTGGAATCCTCAATTTTCTAAGAAAGCACAGATGGTGCCCAAGTCTTATCCCTCCTTAGGGAGCCTTTGGGCTGTATTTAACGTGGATAGTTTTCCATTTAACAGTGCTTTTTTGAGACGCGCGCTTGCTTGCGCACTAGACCGCAAAGAAATCTCAGAGAGGTATTCAGAGGCTTCCTCCCTTCCTTATTCCCCTCTAGCTGCTACTCATACACAAATCACCGCCACCCCTCCCTACTTTGATCAGCCTCAAACCGCATATCAATTGTTTCAAAACGCGCTGGAGGAAGCGGGATGGTCCAAAAACAGCTTTCCCAAAATCACTATTTCTCATTCTAAAGAGAAAACGCAAGAAGCGCTATTTCTCAAAACTTCCTGGGAAAAATACCTTAATGTGCCGTGCTACTTAGAAGAGCTAGAGCGTGACCACCTGTTTCTAAGGTTGCATAAAGGGATGTTTTCTGTTGCGCTGCTCAGTTGGAAGTCCTGGATTGATGATCCTCTTTATACCCTTGATGTGTTTGCCCATGCTAACCACACAGTCAATTTTTCTAACTGGGAACTTGCGCATTACCAACAGGTTTTAAAGGAAGCTAAATCTCTCTTCGATGGAGAAAAAAGAAAAGATCTCCTTTGTACAGCAGAAAAAATATTGATGGAAGAAATGCCGCTTATACCTCTCTTTTATGAAAAAGCGCTCTATTTTAGAAAAGAACATCTGAATATTGATGGCAATTTTTCTAATGGGATCCCTGACTTTAAATGGCTCTCCATGCGCAAGCGTTCTTTGGACCACCTTGGAAACGTAATTTTTAAAAAAAATTAAAAATTGATTGCTTTTCTTAAAACAGTTCCTTAATCTTATCTTTGTGTAAAGTTTAACAACAACCTCATCAAGGAGGGTAGCATATGAGCAGAATAGATACTGTAACAGCGGCATCATCTCAGCCATTATTTTTGCAAGGGCATAAAACAGATGGGAGACATCTACACTCTTATTTACCATTTGCAGCTGGTGCTTACAAAGCATCTGCTTCCATCGAAGTGCAGGCAAAAAATCCGGGTGGTGTAGACCTCATCGGCCAGATAGCCAAGCAAGTCCTCTCCCCCGAACCATCAAAACTTTCCCCTGAACCTTCAAGACTTTCTCCCGAACCTTCAAAGCGTTCTCCTGAACCTTCAAAACT
This sequence comes from Chlamydiia bacterium, assembly GCA_030430655.1. Taxonomy (GTDB): domain Bacteria; phylum Chlamydiota; class Chlamydiia; order Chlamydiales; family Simkaniaceae; genus JAUIKQ01. Next base: position 1,828 of record JAUIKQ010000032.1, on the reverse strand, counting down.
TTCCCCTGAACCCTCAAGACTTTCCCCTGAACCCTTAAAGCTTTCTCCTGAACCTTCAAAACTTTCCCCTGAACCCTCAAAACTGTCTCCCGAACCTTCAAAGCGTTCTCCTGAACCTTCAAAACTGTCTCCCGAACCTTCAAAACTTTCCCCTGAACCCTTAAAGCTTTCTCCTGAACCTTCAAGACTTTCTCCCGAACCTTCAAAACTTTCTCCTGAACCTTCAAAACTTTCTCCTGAACCTTCAAAACTTTCTCCCGAACCTTCAAAACTTTCTCCTGAACCTTCAAAGCGTTCTCCTGAACCTTCAAGACTTTCTCCCGAACCTTCAAAACTTTCCCCTGAACCTTCAAAACTTTCCCCTGAACCTTCAAGACTTTCTCCTGAACCTCTTAAGAATAACAATGATAAAATTCTAATAAAAATTTAGAAGCGAAACTTTGCTGCTATCCAATACATAGGATTGGGTAGCAGTGGTATTGGTGTGTGTCTATGACAAATTTTTCAGATGATTTTTTTATCCCACCGGCGCAGGCCTCTGGCTACACGTACTTGAGCGAAGGGGGTACCGAGTCAGTTTGTAACGTGCCAATGCAGACGGGAGCACAAATACATGAGGTGCCGTCTTCCCCTCATTTGCCACCCGGTAGCACTTTGGAAGTGTTTAAGTATCAAAATTCCTGCTGATGCTGAAGGTAGGGACAAGCTGTTGCTCTTCTATCTGATAAACCTCAGAGACGGATAGCTCATGACACAGCCGATGGAAGCTATCTTCTTTGCAAGTCACAGTTTGTACTTCAGGAAAAACGTCTAGTATAGCCTCCAGCTTTTCTAGCTCTGCGTCGGTTTTTAAATAAAGAAGGATCACCCTTTTTGGATGTCTTCGCCGCGCTGTTGTGAGTGCATGAAAAAGATTACTTGTGTGATTGTCTGAGATCAGGGCTACCAGTGGCTTTTCTGCCAGCGCCAGTTTGAGAAAGGGAAAATGTTTGTCAGAAAAATGTTTTTCAATGCGCTCTACTTCCAACAAATGCATCGCTAAGTCGGCATATGCCACAGCACTACATCCTACCTGCTGGATTACTATGCCAGCCGCTGCATTTGCCAAATGACAGCTACTCTGGATATCTAGCTTGTTGCCCAAGCTCCATGCTAAAATAGCTAAGACAGTATCCCCAGCACCCGTCACATCACGAACTTTTTTTGCTTTAGCAGGAAAAACTTTTATGGTTCTTTCTCCCTTATTTAGCAGAGCGATACCTGCTTGAGCTCGCGTTACGACTAAATGCTCCACACCCGTTTTATGAAGCAAAACAGACGCAACCTCCTCTATAGAAACAGCGGAGGACAGTTTGGCTGCATAACAAGCCTCTTTCCAGTTGGGCTTGATAAGGGTAGCACCAAAATACCTTCCAAAATCGTCTCCCTTGGGATCGACTAAAACAGGAATGGCGGCAAGATTTGCCCTTTCAATCACCATCCGCAACAGGCCCTTTGTTAAGAAGCCTTTATGGTAATCAGACACAATGACGACATCAAATCGCCCTTCCATCACAAGCTGCCTATCCACTAACTGTTCAATTTCATCGCAGGCGTCCATCACTATTTCACGATCAACACGCATCAACTGCTGATGATTTGCAATAAATCGATGCTTAACGGTCGTTATGTAACCTTTTTGCGTGTAAACACCCTTGGTATCAAGCGCCTCCTTGTCGAGTAGGCTCTTGAGTTTCCTGCCTTCTTGATCATCGCCAATACGTCCTATCAAGGTGACTTGCAATCCCAAAGCAACCAAATTACGCGCTACGTTTCCAGCGCCACCAGG
>JAUIKQ010000111.1 GCA_030430655.1 Chlamydiia bacterium | reverse complement strand
ATACCCAAAGTCATGTGGATTATATGATCGAAATGGCTGGGAAGCTCTCCAGCAAAATGGAAGCACTTAAAGGATATGCTTTTATTTATGAAGCGCCTGTTCTTAGACATTTTACGGCAAAATATAAACCGCTGTAAGGATTTTTTGATTCTTAAAAATTATATTTATACTCGATAGGTTACAGGAGAAAATTCTCACTGCCTTTTTTCCTGAAAATTTTCTCGTGGCCATTTTGCGGTTTAGTCAATAGGCATGGAGTGAAAGCGTCAACGCCGTGTCCTGACGAGCAGAGCGAGGAAGGGTCTGTTATGTGATTTGGCTCAATGAGCATCATTCAATTTTCCTTGCTGGTGTCGCATCATTTATCGCAAATTCAAGCCCAGAAAGGACCTGTACGCAGCGCCCAATATCGATTGATCGCTTTTCATTCTGCTGCATGCGAGTTGTCCTCTATGCTTTATGTGTCCAATCAATGGTTCTATTCCAGCTCTTGGATTGCGGAGGAGCTCTTGTAGTTCATATCCACGGCGGTTTCCTTGATAGTCGATGGCTTCTGCAAGCCTTCCGTAAGTTGGTCAAGTCTCTGGATCTCCTTGCAACTTTTCGCAATCGAGTAGCCCTTGTCAGCTGCCACGCTTTCTAGCGTTGTTTCGCCAAAAAGACCGGCTTGTTTTTTCAGGAGTAGAATAAAGCTCTTCTCGGCGTTCATTTCCACAGATATGCATTCGAGTACGAAAAGCAAGTGGCCTATAATGCGAGCCAGTTGGAATACCCGGCCCAATTCCAGTTCGTAGCCAACTTTGCCTTATCTGATGCAAGCCAAAACCTTGGCATGAAAAGACAATATCTTGCTTGGCTTGATCGTATGCGTCCGCATGATATGAAGCACGTCCAGAAGATAACGCCAGGCATCTTTTTTTGTTTTGCTCGCAAGCACGCCTGATATTTCTCGGCAGCTTGCCAACCTGGCTCGCCGTAGGCATCTCGCATAAAATAACGACAGGTTTTATCTGATACGAGACGGCTTTTATATCGACGTGGCATATACCATGCAGCCTCTGAGAGGAGCGGCAGCACCTTTACACTTAGTGTACATTAAAACACTAAAAATAGGAGCAATGAGCATTGCCTCGTGGTATAAGTTGGCCAGCTTGGAAGCGTGCTTGTCAATGTCTAAGTCATTATAGATTGTGAGGTTGGCGCCGGGCACCTATTTTTAAACCACTCTTTAATAAGGAGCAAAAAAACATGAAGAATGGTGATAAATAAAAACCCGTAAATGGATTAGTAGCTACCAGCAGACAACCGGGGATAAGTATTTCCATGTAAGTTGCGAAAATGGCGTTCATGGTAAGAATTCCGAAGTAAAATCTGGCGATCTAACCAAAGAGTATCTGGTTAGTGAAACCAAGACTAGAACTACGCCTTATTTATATAATTAGTAGAGTATATTTTTTTTTATCCATTAGCGTCTAAAAATGGCTTTTTTGTTTCAATCAAAATACTAGGAGTAATTTATGATGAAGAATTTATCGATTGTGAGTCTTGTATTTTCACTGGCACTATCATGTGGTAATCCGAAAAATGATCTAAATGAAACCGATGTTAAGCAAATGGCACAAGCAGCGTGCTTGGTAACGGGTCCCGGTATTCCAGTATGTGTAATAGGGGTTACGTTAACGCAGATTGTTGTTACGATAACTGTCGCTGGTGCCGTTGTTGCAGTTGCCTATTTTGCGAAACATACAGCCGCCACTAAAACTGTAGATGGATACACTATCACTTATACACCCACGGCTCTTCCCGCTCCAACTGCGCATGACCAACCCCTAGTAAAACAAACGCCTTCTCCTGCTAAATCAACAGCACAACCAATAGCGGCGGTAACGGCTGCGCCTGCACAAACTCAACCCATACCTGTGGCGGCCCCCTCCGCCTCTAGTTCTGTTCATTATTGTACGTGTACGTTTTCAAATGGTGTCTCCGAAGCCTCCGCAGGAGATAGTCTAATGATGGCTTGTGGGCTGGCCATTCGTGCTGCTGGCACCAAAGCCTGTCTTCAAGAAAGAAGAGGTACATATCTAGACCTTACAGGATCAGCCGATTGCCTAAAGACTTTTGGCAGGAGTTATAAAGTAGGTTGTTTAGGTAGGAGGTAAGGTCGATTCCACCGTTTGGACAAAAAATCGCCTATAATAAGTTAAGTCTAATCTCCTTAAAATAAAAGTAGTAGTGTAGTAAAAAGCTGTGGGTATGTGGGCAACTCAAAGTGCTATCCAAGTCTTCGTGGGTAAGTTAAAGACTTATCCACGAGGCGTCATGCCCCAGGCCAGAATTTGATTTTCATTTCTGTTGCATCTGCTAGTATTTAATAAAAGTTTAGCGGCAACAACAGATGCAACAGAAACACCCTTTCCCAAATAAGAAACTTTATTTCATCCAAACGCATAATTAGATTTGCCCTATTTCAACTTTAGGTAGGATATTGGACAGTGTTCAAATTAGATTAACAAAAAAACCTAATTATTTTTCACTCCCGAAATTATTTTTACTTGTCCAGCCTCAATTTACTAATCATGCAGCCATTGGCGTGTGAAACAGTCCACGGCATACAGGTTGCCAACGATAATTTTCAAAATTCACTGTTTTTTGGCCGATTTGTCCGACTTTTTTATTTGGAGTTCTGTCATTATGTGTAGTATGGACTCTAAATCTGTTAAAATAATCGGTGTAGAGGAAAAATTTTGCATCGATTTCAGACGTCGAGTAGAACGGTGTGTGATCACTAAACTCTCGGAGGCAACTGCTAATTTTTCTCTTGATAAACGGATGCCTATAAAGGCTGACGGGTGTTGTTGCGCAAATCAAATTCTTGGTGAGCTTGACTTTAACCATAGGGGCTAATTCTATGTTTTTCTATATTTCGGCATACCGAGGTGGGTAAACT
>JAUIKQ010000031.1 GCA_030430655.1 Chlamydiia bacterium | reverse complement strand
GCGCGCTTGTGGGACACCCCTGAATATGTTTTTGATGCTTGGGTTGAAAGGAGAGAAAACGCACTTGCTAACAAAGAGCCACCGCTAGATACCCCTAGTAAGGAAAAAATATTTCGTAGAGAGCTGCAACGTCTAGAAAAAAGCCTGCAGTCCCTTGATACTAATGCAAAGTTGCGAATCTGCATGACCCACTATCCTCCTATTGGTCCCAATTTAGCTCCCTCAAGGGCATCCACACTTTTAGAAAAATATAAGATAAATATTGCGGTTTTTGGACATCTGCACGCATTAAAGCCAAATGTCGTCCCCTTTGGCGTTAAAAATGGTGTACGCTACCATCTCACCTCCAGTGACTACTTAAAGTTTCAACCACTCCAGATCGTTTGACATTCCCTTTTTTGTCTAAAGTCGCTATCATTCTGCTGAAAAGATGGGTGCCAAGGGTAAAATACCTATGCGCATACGAAAAAAAACTTTCTCTTTTACCTTAATGGAAGTCATGGTAGCTCTCGTTATCTTGGCACTTTCGACAGGTCTCTTTTCGATAAATTCCTTTAAAAAAACCGAGCGTGCTTTACTTGCAGAATTAGAATTGCAAAGACTTGCGGACAACACCTGGATAGAAATTTTAAAACAACTACAAAAAAATCACCCGTGGGATTCTCATGTAATAGGAGCTGGAAACGCAACGAACCATCCCTTGCCTGCTACGGTTATAGATCTCTATGGGTTTGGCAAATCTACAGTAAGCCGCTCTTACCATCTATCTTATCATGGCAACACCAAGACAAACACTCCCTACCGGATCCTAAAGTGCACCCTTTTTTTTAAACTTCCCCCTTTTAAAAAAGCAAAAAAGTATACCTTCAAATGTTTTGTCCATAAAAAAATGTAGACATGAAAACCGCATGACTAAAATCAGCAAAAAACGCTGCCAATTTCTTGCAAAGCTCCTGCCTCAAACCGCTTACGTGGCTCATTCAAGCCCCGCCATCTCCTTAAAACACCCACTAAGGCAAAAATGGTATGAAGGGGAAAAGGAGAGCTCCCTATTTGCTTAAACTAAGCAAAAATAGATGCAATCTATTGATTATAAGTAATTTAAAAATTATCGCGCCATAAGAAAATATTCCTTCTTCTACCTTACTTGCACAAGCCGATGTGGGATAATGTAGCGTAATATTTGGAAAAAGGGCATGGTGACAATTGACTACCTAAATAGAAAGGGACTCTTATGTCTAAAGTTCACCATATTCCCCACGTCAGTGCTGAGAAATCCCCTACAGAGTTTTCTATCAAAGCAACTATTTTGGGAATGCTGCTGGCATTGCTTTTCGCTGTAGGAAATGCGTACTTAGCTCTGCGCGTCGGTATGACCATTTCTGCGTCTATCCCCGCGGCTGTGATTTCCATGGCAATTTTGCGTAGCTGCTGGAAAAAAGTCACCATTTTAGAAAATAATATCGTACAGACCATGTCATCTGTTGGAGAAGGCCTAGCCGCTGGCGTGGTGTTTACCATCCCCGCCCTGTTTCTACTCGATGCCGGCCCTTCTATGTTTAAAATCTTCCAGCTCTCTATGCTTGGAGGCATTTTAGGCATACTGTTCATGATTCCAATTCGCCGTTATGTGATTGTAGAAGAACACCATAGACTCCCTTTCCCAGAAGGCCTCGCTTGCGCGGAAATTTTAAAAGCCGGAGAAGAGGGCCTAGGCGGCGCTAAACTCGCCTTATGGAGCATTATCGCCGGCGCTACTTATAAACTGTTTACCAACGTCTTTTTTCTATGGAACGAAATTGCCTCTTTCACTCTGCGGTTTTACCAACGCACCCTCTTTAGCATGGACTGCACCCCTGCCCTTTTAGGGGTTGGTTTTATTATCGGTCCCCGTGTGGCCGCAACAGTCTTTGTAGGCGGCGCTATTGGATGGTGGGTGATCATTCCCTTGATTAGCTTGTTTGGCCAGTCACAAACCCCTATTTTCCCCGGGACAGTACCTGTTTACTCTATGGACGCAAATGATTTATGGTCCAACTATGTCCGCTATATCGGCGCTGGCGCTGTTGCAGCAGGAGGCCTTTTAACCCTTTTCAAGATGTGTCCCGTGCTAGTAAAAACCGTTCATCAAGGGGCTAAGGAGCTAAAAACGATTTTTCATCCCCCGAAAAAAGTCATCCGTACCGACAAAGACATTCCCCTATCCTATTTGTTTTTAGGATCTCTCGCTATTGTCCTTTATTTGTGGCTCTATCCCCCTTTTCACCTAAATCTAATAACTATTCTTTTGGTCACCATTCTAGGCTTCTTTTTTGTTGCTGTCACTTCTATTACTGTAGGCTTAGTCGGCAGCTCTTCCAACCCTGTTTCTGGAATGGCAATTACCACACTCTTACTCACTTGCCTTATTTTCCTAGGGCTGGGATGGACAGAACGGGTGTATCTCATCGCCGCAATCACTATGGCTTCCGTTACAAATATTGCCATTTGCCTCGGAGGCACAACCTCACAAGATTTAAAAACAGGCTTTATGCTAGGCAGCACCCCAAGATCGCAACAGCTTGCTGAAATTGTTGGCTTAATCTTGCCCGCTGCGGCCATTGGGGGAACGCTCTATCTACTCCACCATACCTACGGCTTTGGCTCTAGAGAAATGCCGGCCCCGCAAGCAACGCTTATGGCGCTCATAGCAAAGGGAGTGATCGCCAAGGAGCTACCTGTTACCCTAGTGATGATCGGCGTCGCTTTAGGCGTGCTACTGCAGTTTTTAGGCATTTCTGTGCTCGCCTTTGCTATTGGCCTGTATTTACCCCTTTCTTTAAGTACCTCCGTTATGGTAGGAGGGATTGTCCATTACCTAGTCAAGCGCTTTGGCACACACAAAGACCGCGTGCATCGAGGTATTTTAGCAGCGTCAGGAATGGTAGCAGGCAATGCTTGCATGGGCGTTGTCGTTGCGCTGCTTGCTGTGCTAAATGTAATCCCAGCCGCCCAAGCAGGAAAACTCAACAATATGTGGAGCCTTTTCTTTTTCTTGGCCTTTGCGTGGGCCTTTGGCGCTGTGAGTAACAGCACTATTTTTGCAAAACAGCAAACCCCTGAAAAGTAAATCCCATAGAGGTATTTTAAAGCGCATTGTTTTACAATAGCGCCTTATGATAAAGCGCAAGCTTCCTTTTACGCTCCTCGAAACCCTAGTTGCCATGACGCTTTGCGGCCTCGTGCTCACCTTTTTATTCTCTCAACTGAAAATGTTTACTTTGGCGGCGTCTCCTGAGCACACAAAAGCAAGGGAAAAAATTTTAAAACAACACCAAGCCTACTTGCGATTGGCAAAAATTTTTGTCGAGCCTCATAAACTCTACACAAAAAACCTCGACGATAAAAATGCCGAGCTTATATTTACCTTTGAGGGAGGTCTCGATACCGATCCCCATTTTTGTTTATCTCTACTCAATGGAAGGCTCTTTGTAGAAAGTGAGACGCTAAAAATGGAAAGATGGCCAAACAACCCAGAAAACATGAAAAAAACCGACACGCTTTTATGTGAAGTAGAAAGCATCACCTTCTCTTTTCTTAATAAAGAACAAAAGGTCACCGACAATTGGGAAGAACAAATCAGTCCACTCCCTATCGCATTCATCTGTCATATCCATACTAAAACCGGGAAGATAGATTTTCCTTTTTTCCCCTTTACTTCAGAAACGGGAATACCCATGCTATGAATTTAATTCCTTTAGTAATGATTTTTTTATTTCTCTTTGCCTTAGTGAGCAACACTATAAGAGAAAATAGCCGTTTTTTTAATATTAGACATAAAGAAATGTATAAGATGTATATGACGCAGCGAGCCGCGCGCAATGAAAGAGAACAATCGATCAAGGATCGCCACAGCAGCAAAAGCAATAGCCTTAAGAGTGGACATACGCAAAAGGATGCAGATTTATCCAAGCAAAAGATCATCGACTTTCAAAAAATAAGAACTCAATTTCATGCCTCTGGAAGAATTGGGCTCAGCTTCTTGCAAAAAAGTGATCCAAAAGCAAAAAGCGCTATTTTCGCTATTTTACAAACCCTTTATGGACATTTGCCCGAGTGCCAAAATACCCCCCTTTTAGAAGATTTGCAAAAACATTTTCTCAGAGCATCAAAGGCGTTAGAGCAAACGCAAACTCCCCTCTCCTTTGCTAGTTTGATACCGGATAAAAAAAACAAACCTCTCTATGCCCTCTATCATAAACTGCTTCAAGGCACGCTTCCCTACACTTGTCAGAAAAATATAGACTTTCCATCACTAACGCAAGTCTTCGCCGTTGATGGAAAAGATCAGATCCCCTTTCAACGGGTGCACCATAGCATCCTCAAAGCCCTTTTCGGGGATAAAGCAGCTGCTATCCTTCAAGAAGAACAACAAAAAAACAAATTCCTCAGCCAAAAAGAAATCGAGCCTTTGCTCCAAGGCACGCAAGCACTAGAAAACCTAGGTCTATGCGATTTTACCAATCCTAAAAAAGAAAAAGCGGTCCACGTGAACGAATACGGATTAGACGTGCAGCTAAAAATATGAAAGTCTGTTTTAAGGCAGCGGAAACTGCAGGGTAAAAGTGCTCCCTTTCCCTACCGATGAATCTACCGTGATTTTCCCTTTGTGGCATTCTATGATTCTCTGTACGATGGAGAGGCCAAGCCCTGCCCCCCCCAGTTGCCGAGAGTGCGACTTATCAACCGTATAAAATCGACGGAAAATATGGTTGATCGCCTGCTTAGGAATACCTTGCCCCTGGTCTTGAATCCTCAAAAAAACCCCCTCCTCTTCCTGCTCTAGTATAACAGTGATACAAACCGTTTCCTGCGGACTGGAGTATTTTACTGCGTTTTCTAGCAAGTTCATAATCGCAAGCTCTAGAAAATCAGGATCTGCCAATACAGAAATGATGTCATGCGAATGCAAAGACTCTATACAAACGGTAGGATGAGAGACCAGTAGCGTTTGATTGCAGTTATCGATGAGCGCCACGAGATCACATGTTTGGAAACGCTCCTTGGGAATGTGGTCTACATCGGCAAGAGTTAATAAATTTTTTACTAGATTGTCCATTCTCTCGCAGTTACGTAAAATTTTTTCTAGTATATCTTCCAGCATTGCTTCTGATATCTGTGATAGATCACACAGCGTCTCTGTAAATCCCTTGATGATAGTGATGGGCGTTCGCAATTCATGCGAAGCATTGGCAATAAAATCTCTGCCTATATCCTCGTAATGGTGCTCCGAACGATCATCAATGAGTACAAGAAATCGCCCTCCCTCCAGATGACATAGCCTTAATTCATAAACTTTTCTTGTCTTTTCTTGCGTATACATCAAAGGAAGGTGCTGCTCTTTTGCAGAATGCAGCAAGCTTTGAATGTGCTTTAATAAAAACGCATTTTTTTCACTTTTAAGAGCAAAAACAGACTCCCCTATACATTCATTATCAATAGCAAGGATGGCATTTCCCTTTGCGTTGATATAGACCACTTCCAAAGCATTATCAATTAAAATGACCCCTTCCTGCAGGTGGTCCAATAGGTCCACCTTTTCGATTCTCTCACTTAAAAGACGTTTATTTTGTAGTTTTAGCCGACCAGCGTACTGATCAAGGGAACTTTTTGTGTGATTATTAAATGCGTTATATACATAGTATAGTAAAAAGCCGAGGGAAATAGCGCTAAAAAGCAAGACAACCGGCAGCCGCCACTGCAAGTGCCAGTAGTGCACATACAGCAGGCCACCGACAAATAAAACGGAAGCTATCCACCCCAAAACACAAAAACAACCGCGCTTCATGCTGAGAAGTGTAATAACTATCTACTTATTTTGCACCTACTTTTAACGGCGCCATCAGGTGCGAATTTTTAAAACGCGATAGGCAACGACAGCTTGCGAAAAGCCTTTCAAAGAGACGTCAGAAACGGTTTCTGCCTCAATGGAATGAGAAACAGAAGGCTCATTGAAGGTCGCTTCGCTAATTAAAATTTCCATAGGCTTTGCGAGGCTACATAAGCGAGATGCCAAATTCACATTAGCGCCAAGCACAGTGTAGTTAAGGCGATTTTCTGCTCCCATATTTCCTGCAACAACATTGCCTGTATGAATACCAAACCCCATTTCAATCGCAACCTTTTCATTTTCTTTCTTCCATTCTATCAGCGCATCTCGAATGGAAACTGCGGTGTGTACGGCAGAAAGAGCGCTCCCTTCTTTCTCTATGGGAGCTCCGTAAAGCGCCATTACTTCGTCTCCCACATATTTATCAATCACTCCACCGAACTGATCAATGACTTTAGACACACGTGTCATGCAACTATTGAGTAATTCGATAACCTCTTTAGGAGACATGTGTTCCGTAATGTGTGTGAAATTGCGAATATCTGCAAAAAAGACGGTTACTTTTTTTTCCTCACCACCTAAGTGAATTTTCCCTTTTAGCGTCTCTTCTGCAATTTCCGGCGAAACCACCTTATTTAAAATACCCCTCACCTTCTCTTTTTCCTTTAACCCCTTCACCATAGAAGAAAAACCATCATAAAGCTTAGCAATTTCATCTTTATGATTGGTGATCTGTGGAAGGTCAACCTTTTCTAACTCTCCCTTAGCGACTGATGCTGTCGCTTTTGCCAAAGTGGTGATAGGCTTTGTAATTCTTTTCGACAGATGGTGCAAAATAAAGAGCACCAAAATCAGTCCTCCTATCGTTACAAGACGCATTGTACCCGCAACGTTTGTAATCAGCTCCTTGCCTACTGCATTCAGCTTATCGAGTAGAAAAAATTCCTCATTTTTTAGACTAATCAGATAAAAATGCGCATCGATTTTTGGATTAGGAGACATGTGCAAGTAGAAGTACTCTTTATTATCCAAGGAGAAAAAACCCGTCTTATTAGCCAACATCTCTTTGAGAGGAACCTTTTTCCATATCTCATCGTCTATGACAAGTCCGTTAGGTCCAAAGACTTTGACAACACGGTTATCAGACACAAATAAAGAAATCGCGCGGGTGGCTTGTGCCAGATTGCCTAAAATTTCATAGCCGTGCTTACCAATGGTAAGGAAACTGGTTTTTCCAGAAGGACTAGAAAATTTCACGGTGTTTCCAAAAAACACATAATCTACTTCTGTGGGCACAATAGGGGTCAAGGCGTCTGCTAAAGCATCTCCCTCACTATCGATCGAATAAAACACATCTTTTGCCTTAGACGGGTCGAAAAAAAATGTTTCCGGAATCACATCTTTGGTAAGCATAGCCTTACCTTGAAGAAGATCCCCTCTCAACTGTAAAATACCGCTCGGGAAACGTTCGCTATGGGGAGACTTTCCAAAAGCGCCCGTCTCAAATAAAACCGATAGTCCCCAAATCATCCCGATTTTATCATAACGGTCTAAGTAACGGTTGAAAAACACACGCTCGGCGTCACTTCCATCCTCTCGATCTCTCTTCACATGCATTTGGTGCCAGGCTTCTGGCGAAGGGATAAGTGAAGGATTGCCGTCCAACTTCTGTTTTGCTAAAGCGACCTTTTCTATAAATTCCTTTACAAAGCTTTTTGCACCAACCACTTCTACCCATTTCAAAAAAGGCTCTAAAAAATTCACCGATAACAAAAGAGAAGGGTATTCGACATGCGCCAAATTCAACTGTCTAAGCCCGCTTGGAGAAAAAAGCACATAGTAAGAAGCCGTGCCATGTAAATTATTTTTTTGATAAGGAGGGTGGAAATCTTTCGGCTCATAATGCTGCAGCTGGAGGGGAACCGCGATGAAAGGACCTAAAGTTTGGTCCGTATCAGCTGTATGCAAGGCCACAAGAGCAAAATCTTCTGCTACATGGAATACCTTAGCAGAGTGGAGATAGCTAGAATCAAGAATAATTTGAGAAGAGAGTTTGCCTTCATTTACACTTTGAATAAAATCGACCCACCGATTGGTGATCATTAAGGAAGAAACATCGAGATAGCTCGTGCTCTGAGTTCTGCTGTCGTCTGGAGCAAAGCCTTCTCGAATAAATGGATAGTCGTAAATCCGTTGAAGCAAAGCATCAATTTCTGCCTGGGTTCGCTCTAGCATTTCAAATAAAAAACCTTGAATTGCTTCTCGCTTTTTACTGTATTGCGCAAACACCTGCTTTTCAATTTTATCATGTGTGTCTGCAAAATTGTTTGCTGTCACTCTTTGCTCTACCAAGAAAGAGCTGAGAAACGCGAGGAAAAAGAGCGTTCCGATCCAAATAAAAAGACGGGTTCTTAAACTCATGGCAAATAAAACTTTTTTATTCCTCTTACTACCATGATTGTACACCATTTGCAAGAAATAATATTTGTCACGCGAGCTCTAGATCAGCTCTGGCGATGTGTCTGGATAAAAGCTACGGCTCGTGGTTTTTCCAACAATGAGTGTATCTTCATACCGCACTCCCCCTTTTCCCGGAATATACAATCCAGGCTCGAGAGTAATTACCATATTTTTTTCCAGCGCAGTCTCGCTATGTTCTCCATTCGCTGCTATCCTTGGAGACTCATGCACCTCTAAACCTACTCCATGTCCAAGCGCATGGCATGCATAGCGAGAAAAACCCTCTTTTTCAATAATATCATCTACAATTTGGGCTAAATCCTTGCACAAAACCCCTTCCCTGGATGCCTTTTTAGCAGCGCTGTATGCCCGCTTTGCGGTAGCGTAGATCGCTCTTAGCTCTGGATCAACTTCTCCAAAAAAGAGTGTCCGCGTCATATCGCTTTGATAGTGGTCCGCTGCTATCCCCAGATCCAGTATTACAATGTCCCCTTTTTTTAGCCGTCGCTTTCCCGGCTTGTGGTGCGGGTAAGCCGCGTTTTCTCCAAAAGCCACTAAAGGCGCAAAAGAAACCCCGTCTCCTTGCTCTAGAGAAAACCGCTCAAAAGTTTGTGCAATCTCTTTTTCAGAAACCCCTGTTTTAAGCAAAGGGAGCATCCTTTCAAACCCCTCCCAGAGCAAACTGGCGCTTTTTTTAAGTCGCCTAACCTCCTCGGGTCCTTTAACAGCGCGGGTTTTTTGTAAAAGTGACGCCCTCGAAACAACCGTTAGCGCTTTATGGCATTTTTGCGCTACAAATAGCAAATGTGCATAACTATCATAATTTTGCACACTCCCATCAAAACCGATAGAATCCGCTAGGTTCCATGGCTTACTGTTCAAAAGAGCCAAAAGCGCATCGGTCTTTTGAAGATAGACAGGATAAGGAGAGCGTTCTTTGGCATACTGAAAATACCTTCCATCAACAATCAGTGCCCCTTTATTTTTATAAAGTAGCAGCTGCCCAGCGGACAGGTCCAATCCCGTCAAGTACCATAAATCGATGGGATGGTCACAATAAAAAATATCCAACTCACGCATTAAACGTTTCGCACGCTCATGGTATAATTTAGCTGTCGAAGCACTTAATAATTTTTTCATCCGTCATCCTCACAATAATGGGGTTGCCTCTAGGGCAATAATAAGGGGGAGGGTGATCTAGAAGGGTTTTTATAATCAGCTTCCCTTCTTCTTCAGAAAAAGTCGACGGCCCCACAAATCTGTCTGGCAGCATTGCTAATAGCTGTTTTTGTGTCAGCACCTTTTTCGTTTGCAACGTACGCACAATAGATTCCACAAACGCCTCTACGTCCTTTTCTGGCATATCGGATGCAATGCTATCTACCACGAAACACTGCTCACCGAAAGATCGGATCCCTATTCCTGTGCCTTTTATCAAATCAAGGGATTGCTGCACAAGTAAACTTTCTTCTTTAGAAAATTCAAACACTTTTGGCAATAGTAGCCGTTGCCACTGCCTTTTCTTACTATCGCAAAAGTGGATCCGGGCAAAAGCGCGCCGTAAATGGACCAGGTGTAGCCCTTCTATGTTTTCTAAAAGCGCGTACTTACTCCAAACATATGCAACGCTCCAGTCTGGAATTGCCAACTGTATCTCCTTTCTGCCTGGTGGAGAAGTAGGCAGCGCTTCTCGATCTTGAAAAACCCCTTCGGGCAAACAATTTGCCGTCCTTTCAAAAGAAAAATCCGAAGGTGCAAAACCTGGGGATATTTTGGGGTAAAAAAGATTTTGAATACCATTTACTAGCAACTGACATAGAAAGTGGGGCTCTTTTAACCGCACCGTTTTTTTTTGCGGATGCACATTTACATCAACAAAATGGGGTGGCACTTCAATAAAAAGCAAATAAGCGGGGTGCTCTTTTGTTCCCAACATCGTGCCATACGCTGCATAAACACACTCTTGAATTTCAGGACAAGTAACAATGCGTTGATTGAGAAAAAGATACTGTCGGCTTCGGCTTTTTTTCCAATGCTCAGGCTTTCCCACATATCCTGAAATAGTGATTCCTTCTTGCTCTAGAGTGAGAAATTTGGCTTGCTCCAAAAACTGAGGAGAAAGCAGCTGCGCCACACGGCTTTCTAAAGAGCCTTTCTTTGCAAATAAAAGCGTTTTCCCTTTTGCCGTCAGCTGAAAAGTGATGTTGACATGCACCATAGCAAATAGCGTTAGTAATTTGACGATGGCGGTAGTAGAGCGAGCAGGAGCCACTTGAAACTGCCGCCTTGCAGGCACATTATAGAAAAGATCTTGCACTTCAACAGTAGTTCCTGGTAGGCGAGCTGTCTTTTGTTGCTCAAGCTTTCCGGCTTGTGCAAAGAGCATAATCCCTTGCTGCGCAGCGCAACGGCATGCGCTGCTTAGCCGAAGCTTAGAAATAGAAGCAATAGCGGCTAGCGCCTCTCCTCTAAAGCCCATAGACTGCAGGGAAAAAAGATCATCAAACTTTGTAATCTTCGAGGTAGCATGTCTTTGCAGGGCAAGCAAAGCATCTTCTGGTGACATACCTTCTCCGTCATCTGTCACGCAAATACTTTGCATCCCTCCGCCCAAAATATCGACACAAATAGAGGTACTCTTTGCATCAATTGCATTTTCCACAAGCTCTTTAACCACAGAGGCAGGGTCTTCAACGACTTCACCAGCAGCAATCTGGTTGATAGTTTTTTCAGATAATAAACGCACCTTTCCCATGCCCGATAAGCATAAAGAATGGGAGAGTTTAGAGAAACCAAAACCCTTTACAAAAACCCTTCTCTTAAATTAAACTTCCCCCTCGAATGATTCAGGAGATGACCTTATGGTGACAAATGTTAGATCAGGACCCCCCCTCTCGGACGCCCAACAGCTTGCAGAGATTCGGGAACGGCGCAGGAAAGCATGGGAAAACAGCCACGCAACTCCAGAAACGCCGGATATCCCACCTCCACCAAGCCCTGCTTCTACTGTTCCGGCTTTCCCTTCTTCAGTGCCCGCAATATTTGAAAGGCCGACCAGCCCGCCCCCATCAACACAAACCTGCTATGGTAAGTCCTTGCCTGAAACCCCACAGGAAGAAAATATCCGCCCCCCAGATCCTGAAGTACACGCATGTATAGCAATCACCGAGGAGCAAGCCTTCGATGTGTTGTGGAATTTACGCGCGACTTTGAAAGATTTATCCCTTCCAGACATTCCGGTTCAAGGTTTGCATCCATATACAGATTTAGTGCACACACTCGATGCTTGTTTGGAAGGAGAACCTGACGTCACATTCAGTCTGCTCCATGAAAAACTAGACAATTTTGCAAAATTCGCGGCTGTGGCCTATGGTATTCCAGAAATCAATAATCTATTTGAAACACATCTCAACAATTTAAAAGCGCTTTGCCTCTCTCTAGAACCCCCCTCTTCTCCTTATTGCTCCCACCTTACCCCTGTTATGCATAGTAGTGTTATATCTGGGTGTGACCGTTTAAATACCACAATTTCTCCGACAACCGCGTTAAGTGAAATCCATACTCCCCCTCCACCCGATTCTCAGAAAAAGGAGAATATTATAAAAAGATTTTTTCTTTGTATAAAATCCATTTTCAGCACAATTGTACGCCGTATTGCCTCTTGGTTTAAAAGATTGTAACCCCTTAACTATTAGTTATATAAGAACATTCGCGCCTAAAACACCTCCTTTTTGGATAAATAAAAATTGCGAAAAAGAAAGGGGGCGGTTATGATCATCCCTTAATTTACTACTCTTGTTTGCATGACTATGGGGAAGGCCCTAATCATTGTGGAGTCTCCCACAAAAATTAAAACGCTGAAAAAATTTCTTGGAAAAGAGTTCCTTTTCGAATCTTCCGTCGGTCACATTAGAGACCTCCCAAAGAAGGGATTTGGCATCGATATTGAAGGAGATTTTGAGCCAAAGTATGAGCTACTTGCCGATAAGAAGGATGTCATTCAGAAACTGAAGAAAGCGGCAAAGGCTTGCGATACTGTCTACCTGGCTCCAGATCCCGATCGCGAAGGAGAAGCTATCGCCTGGCATATTGCTTCCATCCTGCCTAAATCGACTAATTTAAAACGGGTCACTTTTAACGCTATTACTAAAACGGCGGTAGAAGAAGCCCTTAGGCACCCAAGAGCCATTGACCATGCGCTTGTGGATGCACAGCAAGCAAGGCGGCTTTTAGACCGCATTGTTGGATATAAAATATCGCCAATCCTACATCGGCGAATCAAAAGAGGAAAATCGGGCTCTTTGTCTGCCGGCCGCGTCCAATCTATTGCTTTGAAACTCGTCGTGGATAGAGAGGCCGAAATTGATGTCTTTCAACCCGTAGAGTACTGGAATATTGCGGTCAACCTCTCTTCTGGCAGCGATCCAGAGCCTATCCATGCTATTTTATACTCTGTCAGAGGAAAAAGGGTAGATAAGGAAAAAACAGCCACGAACATGACCCTCCCAAATCAAGAAGCGGCATTGGCAATCAAAGAGGAATTGCAGCAGTCTTCGTATACTGTAAAATCGGTCAACAAAAAAGAAAAAAAACGCCATCCCGTTCCCCCCTTTATTACTTCCACTCTGCAGCAAGAAGCGTCGAGACATTACGGATTTGTGGCAAGCCGCACCATGTCGATTGCGCAAAGCCTATATGAAGGGGTGGATCTACCAGACGGTGGGGAAGGTTTGATTACCTATATGCGAACCGATTCTGTGCGAGTGGAAAAAGAAGCGATCCAACAGGCAAGAGCCTTTATTGAAGCAAAATATGGCAGACCTTTTCTCCCGGTAAAGCCGAGGGAGTGGGCGACAAAAAAGTCAGCGCAAGACGCACATGAAGCGATTCGCCCTACAAATTTACAACATTCTCCTGAATCTATAAAATCTTTTTTATCCGATGACCAGTATAAGCTCTACTTACTCATCTGGCGCCGCTTTTTAGCTTCGCAAATGGAGTCTGCCGTTTATGACACTGTTACCTGTGACGTTCTTACAAACCACGACATTTTACTTCGCGCTACAGGCTCCCGTATTAAGTTCCAAGGCTTCTTAATCTTGTATGAAGAACGCAGTGACGAAAGCCCAGCAAAAGAAGTCGGGAAGCTCTTGCCTCCTCTGACAAAAAATCAGTCTCTTGACTTGATCGATGTTAGTGCAGAGCAAGCCTTTACCAAACCCCCTCCAAGGTATACAGAAGCTTCTTTAGTTAAAGAATTAGAAAAGCTTGGCATTGGCAGACCCTCAACCTACGCAGCCATCATGGGAAAAATTCAATCCAGGGCCTACACAACAAAAGAAAAGCTGACACTAAAACCCACAGAGCTTGGGAAAATCATTGCGCAGATGCTAGAAAACCACTTCAAAGTCATCATGGATATCCATTTCACTGCTCGAATGGAAGAAGGCTTAGATACCATTGCTGTTAATGACAAAGACTGGAAATCTTTTTTAAAAGAATTTTGGCAGCAGTTCAGCCCGATAGTAGATACAGCAGAGAAAGAAGCGTTTGTGCCCAAAGTTTTAACAGATATCCTGTGCCCTCAGTGTGGTGCCAAACTACATAAAATTTGGGCGCGAGACAAATATTTTTATGGTTGCTCAAACTATCCTGACTGTAAATTTACGGTGCCCATTGAAGCGCTCACTTTCAATAAAGCAGAGTATGCGGACGACTTTGACTGGGACCAGAGTTGCCCAAACTGCGGGGGGCCCATGAAAATCAGACATAGCTCTTACGGTGCTTTCTTAGGATGCGATCGCTACCCCGACTGCAGAGGGACAATCACCATTCCCAAAAAGGGAGAAACACTTCCAACCAATCTGCCTCCCTGTCCAGCTATTGGCTGCAGTGGAAAAATTCAAGCACGCAAATCCCGATTTGGAAAAACGTTTTTTAGTTGTTCAAGCTATCCCGAATGCGACGTGATTGTTAACAAAATAGAAGATTTACCCATAAAATATGCCAACCACGAGAAGACACCCTACGTCAAAAGGCAGGGAGGCAAGGGAGGGGGGCGCCAAAAAACGCTTTCTGTCTCGAAAGCGCTGCAAGCCGTGATTGCATGCGAGAAAGCAACAAGGGGCGATGTAACAAAAAAAATCTGGCAGTACATCAAAAAGCACGATTTACAAGACAAGCAAAACAGACGCCTAATCGTTCCCGACGCTAAGTTAGAAAAAGTCTTTGGCTCAAAAGCGCCTGTTGACATGATGCAGCTAGCGCGCGTTTTAAAGCCCCACTTAACTTAATACCCTGCCGGATAGATCGCTACCGTTTGCGTGAGTTTAAGGGATACTCTCTGCTCTGCTTGCGAAAACCATTTGGCTTTTTGTATCAAAACTGATACATAAACTAAGAGAGCCACCTCCATTGAAGAAAAATATGAATTACCCTACTTTATGAAAGATGGCAGTAAAAACGGATGAAAACCCACTCATGGATTATAAAAGACTAAAACAGCAACAATCGAAATTCATGCAAAAAATCACTCATCATTGGGCTTTAGCGCTATTTTTGTTTCTTACCTTTTTTCAAGCAGGAAAACTAAGAAGTTCGGGATATGCTATTATCGGGGGAAATGATAACAGCTCCCCATATGTATCTCTCGTTAGTCCAGATGGAGTTACAAGCTTTCTAAATGGCCCTAATCTTCCCGTTGGCAGTGGATCAATAAGAGCGGTAGGAATCAATGACTCAATGGCTGGCATCATTGGGGGAAGCGATGGTAATGGATTTTATGTATCCCTTGTGGATAAAAATGGCACCACAAAGGCCTTGGTGGGAACCCTCCCCGTAAGTGGATCTGCTTCTGTTGTAGCCATCAATCCTTCGGGGGCTGCTGTAATTGGTGGACAAAATCTCACAGCGGCTTACGCAGCGCTTGTCCAGCCGGATGGAACGTTAGTACCTTTGAGTGGTTCTAACCTTCCTACAGCTGGTATAGGAGCCATGCGCGCTGTAGCAATCAGCGCGTCAGGACATGCGATCATTGGAGGGCAAAATCAGGATCCTCCCATAGCTAATCGACCTTATGTCTCTCTTGTGGATCCAAGTGGGGTCACAACAGCATTAAGTGGCCCGGCTCTTCCTACGGGACCTGGGACCATGTATTCGGTCGCTATCAATTCTTCAAATTTTTCTATTATTGGAGGAGGAGACCAGAGATTTAGCAGGCCTTATGTGGCTCTTGTGGATCCAAGTGGGGTCACAACAGCATTAAGTGGCCCTGCCGTCCCTTCTGGGCTTGGAAGTATTTTTGCTGTCGACATTAACGACTCCGGAAATGCTATTATTGGAGGGCGCGCTGGTATTAGTGCTGGTGTTTATGTAGCTCTTGTAGACCCAAATGGAGTTACAACATCGCTGAGCGGCCCCGTTGTTCCTACAGGACCTGGAAGAATTTTCTCCGTTGCTATCAATCCCTCTGGCGTCTCTGTCATCGGGGGGGCTTTGAATAACACTCCTTTTGCAGCCCTTGTTGATCCAAATGGAGTCACAACAGCTCTGAGCGGTGCTGCTCTTCCTACAGGAACCGGACAAATTACTTCTGTAGCAATTAACCCCGCTGGCTGCGCTATAATTGGGGGAAGTGTGGATAATAGCCCCTACATGGCTCTTGTGGCTCCGAATGGATCAACAACGGCTTTGAGCGGTCCTGCTCTTCCTGTAGGAACCGGAACCATTTTTTCTGTTGCAATTAATACTGCTATCCTAAAAACGATTGATCCTAAAAGCGTTGGATTTGGAAATGTGTATGCCGATCCCCTTTTTACTTTATCTTCGGTTGTGTTAAAAAAGCATCTA
>JAUIKQ010000110.1 GCA_030430655.1 Chlamydiia bacterium | reverse complement strand
TCTCTGGAATCTTCTATCAAAACGCTACGCTGGCTGATGAAAGAACTCGAAAAAGAGGATCTACCTCACGTGATGATCGCTTTAGGACCACAAACGCCCGTGAAGTTACATTTTTTTGCCTTTGTGTGTCATTTCGTTAATCGTAAAAAAACCGTACTTACCGATTTACTTTGCTATCCTAATGTTGAGGTAGAATGCAGCTTCCAAGACAAAGTTAAAGGAGGCAGCAAAGAAGGAATAGCCCTCAAAATTGCTATTCCAAACAGTCCATCCTCTTTTGTAGAAAAAAGACAGCAAATCAGCCGCCTTATAGAAAAGTGCGTGGGGCCTTTTAGAGACGTCAACGGGGGTCTTCTTGAAAAAATTGAGGAGAATTTTGAGAATCTGTCCAAAATCTCTCCCAATGACAACAAGGGACTGCGTGCATTTTTTGATTCAATTTATCCAGAAAGTGCACGAGCTATTTGCTCTCCAGACCTCCTTCGGGCAATTTACTCTGCAACCCAAAAAGAGGAAAGGTATGCTCTTTTAGAAGAAGCAAACGCAATTGCAGCTGTTGTAAAAGTCGAAAAAGATTTCGTAAAAACGTGGAAAGAAACCTTAAGTAAACAATTTCCTAAAGCGGGATTTTCTGAAACCCTCGTTTCCAATAAAGCAACTTTATCCTGCTTTTTAAACCACCCTAGTCAAGAAGAGATAGAGCTATTTAAAAGCAAAACAGGGGCACTATTTAAAGAGTGGATGCAAAAAGAAATATGCCAAACACTGCGTCTATGCACAACTATTCCCTTCACTTCGTTTGACCCACGCACAGGCACCGAAGAAGAAGCAAGTTATTTACATAAAATGCTCTTTGAAGGGCTGGTACGAATTGGCCCCTCCGGAAAGCCAGAGCCCGCAATTGCAGAAAGAATAAATATTTCAAAAGACAAAATGCGCTATACATTTCATTTAAGGAAGAGCTGCTGGTCTAATCGCGTGCCACTCACTGCCCACGACTTCCTCTATAGCTGGAATATGATTCTTGCTAAAAAAGAACTCGCTCCTTTGAGTTATCTCTTTGATATTGTCGAAAATGCGCGGGAAATAAAAAAAGGAGAATTGCCGCCTCGCTCTTTAGGAGTACATGCTATTGATGATCACACCTTAGAAGTAAGGCTTCGACACCCCTGCACTGCTTTTTTAGAAATGTGCGCTCTCACTTTCTTTTCTCCTATTTGCCAAGCGGTTGATGAAAAACACCCTGGCTGGGTCGAAGCCCAAGGAAAGGAATATGTATGTAATGGCCCTTTTTGCTTAAAAGAGAAGGAACACAGTGGGGGCGTTATTTTGAAAAGAAATCCCTTCTACTGGGAATCAGAAAAAACCCGTTTAGAGAAGGTAACCATTCCAGTTGTCTCGCAAGAAAACGGGAAAAGGCTATTTCTTAACAAACAGGTGGATGCTTTACTTTACTACTTCTACAAGAATTCCTCCTTTCTTGATCTAGGAAACCTGAAAACTAACCGTTTACCAGGAGCAGTTTGTAAATGGTTCCTTTGTTTTAACTGCTTAAAGCCCCCTTTTCACAACAAAAAAGTCAGAAAAGCTATTGCTTTGGCAATGGACAGAGAGAAAATTCTACAACAGTTCCCTGCTAGTGCCACCCCCGGATTTTCCTTCTACTCCTCTTTCTATTGGAAAAGCAGCCAGGGAACAAACCCTCTACAAAATGCTAACAAGGCGCGCAAAGTTCTCATAGAAGCATTGGCTGAAGATTCTGAGGTCAGAGAGAATTTTTTTGACCAAAGTATTTCTGTGCTACAAGATAACAAAAACCTGGCCATTGCCCTTTGTGAACGTATAAATGTTGTATTTAATGCAAACTGGAAAGTTTCTATCCTAAAAACAAATTCGCGAGGATACTGCAAACAAAAAGAAAATATCCACGTTTCGATTTTCGGCTGGACAGACAGAATCCACGAGCCCGGATACTTTTTGGGAGTCTTTTCCTCTAAAGACAACCCCATTAACTTTGCCTTCTGGGTTCACCCTTCTATTCAATCCACGATTGAACAAATCAAGGTCATACGAGACCGGAAAAAAAGGGCTTGGCTTCTCAAGAGCGCTGAAGAGTTGCTATTTGAAGAAATGCCTATGATTCCTCTCCTCGACGTGCCGCACATATCCCTTTGCCATCCTCACATTCAAGGAGTCTATTCCAATCGCTTGCAGCAGTTTGACATTCGGTTTGCTTCTAAAAAACAGCCGTTGATTGCAACAAGCTAGCCAGGGAAGGGTACCGGATTCCCTGGAAATTATTCACGTTAGCAAACACGCTGCCTTGTTTACAGCAAAATATCCCAGCTCTTTGACATGAACGGTATAAAAGTGTGCTTCATGCTTATTCTTCTCTCCAACAAGAACAAAGCTGTTATTTATCGCATTAAACCTACCCAAAGCCTCACCCTTAGGAGCCCTAAAAAGTTCGAATGAGAGCGAGTGCAGTCAAAGAGTTCCTTGAGCAGAAAGGATATGATATTGCGAAAACAACGCTTTAAATCCCAGGTGATACACTTTTAGACTCTCCTGTGTTCGCGCTGAGTATATGGCATATGCAAAATAAGCGAATCAAATGTAAATACAATCGCCCCAATGCTTCTTTGTAGAGAATGTATTTTTATTTCGAAAGTATGCTATGGTTTCCTGCAAAGCAAATGTCATAGGTATAAAAAATGGATTACCTTTCTTTCTTCGAGTTTTTTTCCCAGGGAAGTCCTCAGCGTGCCAGACTGTCTGAAATACTTAAAACGGTTGCGGTAGACAACCCTGATTACCCCTTCGAAATCTACTTAGCAAATGCATCTTACATCTTAGAAAGTGTGCATCCGGTTTTTGTGGACCGGCGGAGTGATGATTTCTTGAGATTTTTAATAAAAAAACTGTCGCACAGTCAAAATCCCACAGAAGATGAGTCAATTTGTGA
>JAUIKQ010000030.1 GCA_030430655.1 Chlamydiia bacterium | reverse complement strand
ACCAGGCAAGGAAAATTGCTCTTGGGTATCTAAAATAGGCACAGGTGCCTCTGGAGAAACACGACTCACTTCTCCCTTCGTATATACATCCAACATAAGATCCCCTATTACCAAGGCGTTTAGGGGACGTAGCTTCGAAAATCTAGTGCTCAAACTTACCATGGTTGATCGTTCAGTAAATGGTTTTGGACATAATCCTTAACCGCATCCTCTACGGAAACAGGGGCGTCGAAAGGAAGCTCTGCCGACCTTAACATTGTCTTATATTTTGTTAAATCTGCACAAGTATAGTTTTGATATCCTTTTTTTAAATCCGAGGGCATAGGAATGTAATTGACGTTGATGGGTTTCTCAAGCGCTGTGAAAACCGCTCTGGCTAATTGATTCCATGTCGTAGCAACACCCGACCCCACATTGAAAATCCCACTTATGTCATTTTTCAAAAACGATACTGTCCTTTTCGCAGCGTCTTTTACATAAAGAAAATCCCGGCACTGTTCCCCATCTGCAAACTGCTCTTTACAAGACGAACGAAACAGTTTTACAAAACCCGTTTTTTGGATCTGCTCTACCATGTGATACACCATAGATGCCATTCTCCCCTTGTGCGCCTCATTGGGACCAAAAATGTTGAAGTATTTCAACCCAACCACATCTCCTAATAAACCCTGCCTTTTTAACCACTGGTCAAATAAATGCTTGGAATAGGCATAAAGGTTAATAGGACGGAGCTTATCAATAGTGTCATGATCATCCGAAAATCCCTGCCGTCCATCGCCATAGGTCGCGGCCGAAGAAGCATAAATAAATCGATGCCCATGGTGTAACGCGTATTCCGCTAACTGGATAGAGTAACGATAGTTGTTTGCCATCACATAATCGCCATCAGCGACAGTCGTGTCAGAACAGGCCCCTAGATGAATAAATGCTTCAATTTCCATCTCTCTACCCTTGATCCATTCAAGCAAACCATCTCGAGAAAGGATATCAACAAATCGTTTCCCCACAAGATTTTTCCAAGAGGTCGTCTGACCAAAATCATCGACTAGCAGGAGATTTTGCAACCCCATATCGTTCAGCACTCTCACCACACAAGAGCCTATGAAACCGGCAGCCCCCGTCACCACAATCAACTGATCATCGTAAATCTTGTTTGTCTTCATCCTATAGCACCACTACTTTTGTATTTTATCTATCAAGTAGGTGATTCTTCTCCCTCTGCTAACACATGCAGGTTTAACTTTGCGAGCACCCCCTCTTTTAATTTAATAGAGATGGCATGAGCACCTAGCGTTTTGATGGGATGAGACAAAGCGATACTGCTTTTGCTCACAGAAATGCCTTTTTCCCCTAACAATCGAACAATATCTGTAGCAGATACGGAACCATACATGTGTCCCTCCGCATCTATCTTAACGTCGACAGAAACTTGCAATGAGCTGATATCAGCTGCAAGCAACTCGGCGGCTGCACGATCTTTTTGCGCCTGTTGCAACCGCTCTTCTTGCAACCGCTTCTGCATCAACACCGTTTGCTTGGTCGCAAACAAGGCCTTTTTTCTAGGTATGAGATAGTTGTGTGCATGCCCTGCCTTTACCTTAACTAAATCACCCTTTCGACCCACGTATTCCACGTCTTCTAAAAGTAAAAGTTGACTGTTCATATATAGTATACCTTATTTTAATCTTCTGCTACAAAAGGAAGCAAAGCAATATAACGCGCTTGTTTAATCGCCTTGGAAAGCATTTTTTGGTGATAATGTGACACTCCTGTAATCCGGCGAGGGAGAATTTTTCCTCTCTCTGTAATAAACTGCGACAAGGTGTCTACGTCTTTGTAGTCGATATGCTTCACTCCGTTGTAGGTAAAAGGACAACGCCGCCTTCTTTTGAATCCAAGATAATTGGATGTGTTGTTTTTTTTACTCATACTATCTCCTCTATTCAGTCGGTTTTAGTGGAGAAAACTCTAACGTTTCTAACACTTCAGTTGTTTGCTTCGTCAAGTAACGCAACAAATCTTCATTCAGATGATATTCCTTCCAAAGCTCTTTTACTGTGTCAGGGCCTAGAGAAAAATACACAAGGAAATAATAGCCCTGCTTCACCCCACGAATCGTGTACGCAAGTTTTTTCCTTCCCATGTTGTGAACTTTTTCTACTGCCCCTCCTTTTTGCTCTATTCCTGCCGTAATACGCTCCAAGGCTTTTTGCGAAGCATCTTCACTGAGCGTCCCATCAAAGACATACATCCCTTCATAAAGGTGCCTTCTGTTTTTTTGCATTTGGTCTCTCCGTCTTTCTTCTTTATTTTTCTCATGCACTACCACATCAACCTGCTAATCTATCCCCATCTTTGCTTACCCACTGCTTTATTCTACTGATGGCCTCTGGAATCACTTCCTGTTCGATTCTCTTTAGCTCCTCAATGCTAAATGCATCCAATACATATTGCGCTACTTGCACAACGGGGTCTTTCGGACGCCCCACTCCTATCCGTAAGCGAGGAAATTCCAGCGTTTGTAGTTTATTTCCTACGTCTTTTAATCCGTTATGCCCCCCACTACTTCCAGCAGGCCGCAAACGCTGCTTACCAAAAGCCAGATCAATATCATCCACCACTACAAGCAAATTGTGGATATCGACCCCATAATGCAACAGGGCGCGCTTCACAGACTTTCCAGACAAATTCATAAATGTCTTAGGACAAAGCAAATGCACCATTGCCCCTCCGACAGCAGCAACAGCAACGTCGCCTTTTAACTTTTTGCTTTGGTGCAACACCACAGATAAATTCTTTGCTAAAGCGCGCACAACAACTGCTCCCAAGTTATGGCGAGTCTCTGCATAAGCACTGCCCGGATTACCTAGCCCTGCGACTAAAAATGCGTTTTCATTTTTTTGCAATTAAAGCCACTACATCTGCTGATTTCATCAACACTTTCAATGCAGAGTCGATGCTTAGCTCTCCAACGCGCACAGTCTGCCCAATGTTTAATTTGGAAACGTCCACACTAAAATGGCTCGGAATGGCGTTAATTCCTTCACACTCAATTTTGATATGCCTATGAATTTGACGTAAAAACCCACCAAGTTTTATTCCCACGCAGTCTGCAGCCCCTGTGCACTGCAAAGGAACCTTTACTCGCACCGGTCTGTCACCCAATTCAAAAAAATCAATATGAAGAATATCATAGGTAGTGGGGTGATAATGAATGTCTTTTACAATTGCTTTTACTACCTTATCCTCTAGATGGCATTCTAATTGTGTCGTTGGCAAATGCCCAGGTTTCAGCCCCCTTAATAGCGCATGAAACTCTGCTCCAGACACCGTGCAAGCCTGCCCTTCTTTACCGCTTGCATAGATCACTGCCGGAATATCCCCTTTCCTTCGAATGCTTGTCAGTACACTCCGTTTTTTTGAATCACGTCTAGACAAGGTTAGTTTTTTCATATTTAGCTCCAATCTTTTTTAACGCTCTTAGACATCCCAACTGGGTCGACTAAAAACCGAAAACACGTCTGTTATTTGCTACTTTTAGTTGATACATGCCAGAAATTGGCTCTTATGCCCCTCTTCTTTTTGTAAGCAAGCCTCAAACACAGAAAGCCCTCATAACCAGGGCCACGCGAAGCGCGCGTACAAAGAGATAGAAACAAAAGGCGGTGCACAACAAAGAGGCAAACACCCCTGATTTATGGACATTCTTAAAAAGAAAGTCTATCTCCATTAACAGGAATCATCTTACAAATTGGGGTGGCAGGATTCGAACCTACGCATGGCGGTACCAAAAACCGCTGCCTTACCGCTTGGCGACACCCCAGCACCCCCCCCGGCGCGACCCGCGCTAGACGAAGGGATTTTTCAGTACACAATCTTATCTACAGCATTATTTAATGACAATGTCAAAAGATAGCTTTCCCTTTTTTCCAATGGGCGATATACGCCCTGGCTGCTCTATCCCACCCATAAACACTTGTCATAGCCGCTCGCTGCTTGGCTTGCCAAGATTGTCTATTTTCAAAATAATTGTTTCTAGCGCGCTCTAGAGCGCTCAAGCAAGCCGTCTTTGTATACTTTTCAAAAACAAATCCTTTTGTGTCATCCACGCTGTCTGCAAGTCCCCCCGTTTTATACACCAAAGGTAGGGCGCCATAGCGCATTGCAATCATTTGAGATAAACCGCAAGGCTCAAATCGAGAGGGCATAAGGAGCAAATCAATAGCTCCGTATAATCTATGCGCTAAAGCCTCATCGAAGGTAAAAAAGGGGTGATAATTAGGGTGGGTAATGGACGTGAACATTTTTTTATGCTCTGGCTTATTTGTGTCGCCCAAAAGATAGACATGACCTCTTGCTTTTAAAATCGCTAAAATGCAGGCATATAGCAATTCCAGCCCTTTCTGCGGTACCAAGCGCCCAATAACGCCAACA
Organism: Chlamydiia bacterium; assembly: GCA_030430655.1. GTDB lineage: Bacteria > Chlamydiota > Chlamydiia > Chlamydiales > Simkaniaceae > JAUIKQ01. The sequence continues at coordinate 11,779 of JAUIKQ010000030.1, read as the reverse complement.
CAAATCCCACTGCTTTTCAGGCCAATACTTAACCGATTCTCTCTTTTACCTTCTTCTAAATTAGCAAGAGAATAGGGATATGCAAGGTAAGGATCGGTTTCTGGATTCCAAACTTCTAAATCTAAACCATTTAAAATGCCACAAAATCGTGATTGCTTCGTCCGAATAGAAGCTGCCAAAGGATTGCTTTTCATTCGGATAATCTCTTTTGCATAAGAAGGAGAAACGGTAATAATGCTATCTGCAGATAAGACCCCTTCCTGCAACAAGCTAATTTTTTTCCTGCCACCAAAGAGTGTTAATGGAAAATGGCTTAAAGTAGACGCTTTGCAAATCCCCCAGTGGTCTAAGTTATGAATGGAAAGAGAAATGTGTCCAACTTTTGTTTCGTGACTGCTCCGAACCAAAGGGGCTAATAAAGCTACCATCCAATCATGCAAATGCAAAACATCTATGCTTTTTGGCTGGTTGGATAGATACGCAAACACCGCGGTTGAGAAATACATAAAGCGAGTCGCATCATCCTTCTCTCCATAAATAGTATCCCTCTTAAAGAGGTCTATCCCTTTTTGCGGCTCAACAAACAGAAAGAAAATATTTTTGAATCGTGTAGACCAAAGGGTATTGCCTACTTTTTTCCCTTGAAATTGCATGAAGACAGAAGCGTGCTGCTCCAAATCGGGTCTATTTTGCTCAAGAGCAGCATAGTAGGGGAGTATACAGGTGATGTCTTCTTGGGTCCGACTAAGCCCGCGGAGCAGCCCAAAAACCGCATCACCAAGGCCACCTACTTTGACGAAAGGAGCGCATTCCGAAGCCACACACACTATTTTCATATAGCTAAGCTCTCATATTTTCTCGGGAAGGTCCCACGCCATTTGAATATAGCGACGATTAGCCACTAAATATTCTATGCCAGAAAAAAGAGTATAAAGTGCGGCTACTGACACAATCGCCAAGCTCCATTGCTGAAAACCCACCAAAGATAAAAAGCCCATTGCATATGGGATCATCAAGAGTAGAATAAGGAAGATAGCTACGGCCTGAACAACGGCCTTTATTTTTCCAGATGTCCTAGCCGCTAGAGTCACTCCACGTAAAGCACACAGGGTGCGCAGAGTGCTAATCGTGGCATCGCGATAAAAAAACACAAAGACGAGTAGTAAAGGAAGAGCAATCATTCCTTGAGAAAAGGCTAAAAGGGCCGTAATACGAGAAATACTATCAGCCATGGGATCTAAAATTTTACCAAGGTCTGTCACATAGTCCCATTTGCGCGCAAAATACCCATCGAGCAAGTCTGTTATTTCCGAACAAACCATAAGGAAAAGCAATAAAAAAGGCAGGCAAAATAAAGAGATGCCAAGCTGTTGATAGTAAAGATAGAGGGCCCCGAACACAGGGCTTAAAAAAATCCGAAAAACTGTCAGATACAGAGGAATTTTCACGATACTACAAGCTCCAAAAATAAATTTCAGCCTTTGCTAGCAAGGACTTCCATTGTTTCTTATATTAACGCGAGTCTGCCTTGATGTCACCCAATTCCCATCCCTTCTAAAGATTCTTATCGCCTCTCTCGAAGCTATTTAATAGGGAAAAAATTTTTTAATTATTGAATTAACATTTTTATATTAAAATAATATTATTTTTATATTATAATTAAATAATCTTAATTTTTATCGTTTTTTAAATAATGACAATATTTAATCATACATCATCAACTAATCCCGTAATAAATAAACAACTACCGCTTGCGCTCGATGCGGGTCAAAATATATGCAACTATTTACCCAATATTCATGATACACTCCTTTTTGGAAAAACGTCTTGGCAATTTCGAGATATGGCCATCTTAAATGCTGGTGCTAAACCTCAATACGCACAATTATCAGAGCTGATAGAAGCGATCCACCGATATCCTTGGACAGAAAAATTAGCAAAACCTCCTCTTGTTTTGTCTGCAGTAGCCCCGCCCCTTACGGATCATATAAAAGAAAAGCAAGTAATTTTTTTTAAGCAGCTACAGGCGATTGTAAACCAGTTGGAAGAAAGCGTCACATTAACAAACAAGCAAGTAGATGCCCCAAAACTCGATGCCTTGCTTGATATAGTCATAAAGACCAGCCATGCGTCTGACTCAAACAAAAAAGTACTTAACTATATTTTCAGCTGTTTGTACGCATTAAAACAATCAGACCATCAACCGAAAAATCCACTGAAAGAGGAGGCACACAGGGCTCACGCGCTGCATATGAATGGTTCACAAGATTTACAGCTACCAAAGCACCAGTGCGCCGTTTGCTTTATAGAATTCCAAGATCAACAAAGGTGCAAGAAATACCTTCCTACATTTTCTACAGAAATGACTTTAAAAATACTCTGCGCCGCAATCTCTTTGGATAATTTCCAGTTTTGGTACAAAGAGATTAAGGAGTCCTCTTGCGCTGACAAAGACCTCTTACTGCAAGGGATGGTTGAAAAAGTAGCCTCGCACAGCCCTTCTATAGAACATCTTCAGGAAGTGATAAAATATATGGAGTGTGCCTCTCAAAAAGCTACTCAAAAAGAAAAAAAGGCCGCAGTAACTGCCTGGACCAAAGCCGCAACAGACTCGAAAGATATTCCAGCGCTACTAGCGCTCATAAAAGCTCACTTAGTACCGCAAAAAGACACCGCCATAACTGCTTTGTTCGAAGCAACCGTCTTTAAAATACAAGACCTTACCAAATTATGGGCCGAGTGCAGTACCGAGGAAAGAAAAGCCATGGCCAAAGGGATAGCCCAAGGCGTGAGTCAGCAATCGGAATGTACAAAATGTCAAAGACAGGCAATCGATATCAAAAAAGATTTATTAATAAAACATTTAGACGGCAATTCCCCTATAAAAGAGAGAATGATAAAAATGCTATTTCAGGAAATAAACGAAATGGTAGATGAAATAAAACATTCCCTTTCTAAAAGGACACTCCTTCCCTTGGCAAGCAACAACAAAGACGCAGAGATAGTTGCCCAACTCAATAAAAAAACTTCCCCAGTACACTCTGCTGCAGATTTGATGGGTTTGCAAAAATCAATAAAAAAAATACAAAACCCACAAATAAGATCAAAACTCAACAATGCGATATGTAATAAAATTATTCTATCAAACACTTATTATGAAACAGATTTTGAAAAACAACATAATAAATTAAAACGGTATTTTTCTTCTTTTTCACACGAAGAAAAGAATATAAAAATTTTCACCCAGGAGTTAATTGCCCTGTTAAAAATGTGTGAATGCGAAGAGAGGATTGGTGCCTTAGTCCAAAGCCTCTTTTTCAGAGAAGAGGTCTCCTTCGATCAGTATGTAGCAGTTGTAGAGCACATCCTAAAAAGCAACCTAAGTGACGGAATTAAAAAAATAACTTTGCAAAGCATCATGCTTTGTGAAAAAGGGCTGTATTCTTGCACGCACAGCCTTACCTTAAGCGAACAGAGTCGGCTAGATCCCCTTTTAAAATTGAAGGTGAAATCACTAGATATACCTCAGTGGATCGAGGAAAAACAGCTAAGCGTATCAAATATCATCAATGCAGTAAGCCAAGAGTCTAACAAAATTTTTGTGTTCAATGAAGAAAACCAAAGTTATCTAGAGCAGATATGGATTGCTGCTTTGCTATCCCACTCTCACGATGCAGACGAAGGGGTCTTCACTCCAACATTTATGGAGCTGCTAAAAGATTGCAATGTAGAGCAGAAATATGTCCAGCTGATCCCTTATTTCCACGAATTGCCCCGCTACTCTCAAAAATTTTTGCTTTCCTATCTCGCGGAAAAAATCAAAACAACGCCGCTCGCAGTAGAGAGACTAAAGGTCTGGCTACTATCACGCCCACCAACAAGAGACTGCCGTAATCGTAGCCTTAGCCACTTGCTGCTGAGAATTTGCCTGGAAGATAATGATCGAGAAAAGCTGCAAAACTTCATTATTTTTGGAGCAAATAAAAACGATACATCGATTGCAAAGGCATACCTTCGCATACAAAAGCGTCTAGAATGTTTGGAAACACTCAATGCCTGGCTAGATCGCCACAAAAGTACATTAAAGAGAGATATCTCCCACCACAGTGAAAGGTGGAGAAATTGCATGCTTGCTTTTGATCAACTGATGCAAAATAACATAGACAATTTAGTATCGCTGAAACAGTGTATTGTGCGAAATATGGCCTCTCAGCCCTGCGAGGCAATCTATGCGGTTGACAAAAGGGGGTTTAAAGCAGAAGCGCTTTGCTTAGCAGAATTCATAGAAAATAGCACAGACTCTCATGAAATGCGTCTTATGTTGAAGCCTGCTTAAACATCAACCCTACGCTGACGCTAGATGGGATGGCAACATAACTTCTCCATCAAAAACATGCCATGCCACTCCCTTGGCTATTAGTAAGCCTTCGTGAAAAAAATGCTCTATACCAACATGGCTACATTTATGAAATTTGACCGTTAAGGGTCTATCTTTTCCTCCTCGCATCTTCCACGTCAACAAAGCAGCAGCAGCAGCTCCAGTTCCACAGCCATACGTCTCTTTTTCTACTCCCCTCTCGTACACACGTACACAAGTATCTTTACCCTGCGTCATAAAGGTCACATTCACAGACATTGGAGCAAATTGTTTGTGGTGCGCAATCGCTTTTCCTACAGCCTTTACGTCTATTTTACTCAAACAATTGCAAGGAATAACTGCATGAGGAACGCCCGTATCAACCAGAGTATAAGAATAAGAAACACCAAAAACCGACAGCTTGCCAGAATACATCTCCTCGTTTGGCGTAAGAGAGGTATAGACTCTGTCCTTTTCTTTCCAACATAAGTGCGTGCGTAGTTTGGAAGCGATGTAGATAGGCTCTGCAAGCTTGTGTTTGAGAAATAAATACTCAGCGCAGCAGCGCAGCCCATTTCCACACATCAAGGCTTCGCCTCCATCTGAATTGAAAATGCGCATTTTAAACTTCGGAAAGTCTAAAGGATACAAGGCAATGACGCCATCCGCTCCAATGCCAAAATGGCGATGGCACCATTTGCGGATGTTTTCATTTAAAGCAAGAGCATCCAAGGGATCGTCAATAAGAATAAAATCATTTCCGTAGCTGTGATACTTGGAAAAAGCGACTTTCAACTAAAACCCAATTTCCTTATAAGAAGTGACAACACCATCTAGCAAACCATAATCCTTGGCTTCAGGTGCACTCATCCAAGTATCCCTATCCAAAGCCGCAGAAATAGTATCATAGTCTTTCCCCGTTGCTTTGACATACATTTCGATCAAACGTGTACGGGTCTTTATTACTTCTTTGGCTTGTATTTCCAAATCGGTTGCTTGTCCCTGAATTACGCCATGAATAGCCGGCTGGTGAATCATAATGCGAGCATTAGGCGTGGCAAATCGATGCTTTGGGGCCGCTGCCAAACTCAAAACAGAGCCCATGGAAGCCGCTAACCCTGTAACCAAAGTGGTTATTGGAGAGCTGACCATGTGAATTTGATCAATCAGCGCCATGCCCGCATCTACTGAGCCCCCTGGAGAATTAATTACCAGCAAAATCGGCTTGCCAGGATTCGTAAATTCCAGATACCACAGCTGCCTAATCGCGGCCCGCGTGCTTTGATCATCAAACGGGGAGCTAAAAAAGATCCAACGCTTATCAAGCAAAAGCGTGTCAATTTTCGCGTCTATTTCCCCTTTTTTGTCCTTGTCTTCAGTTTCTGCCATATGGACTCCTTGCGTCTTTTTCGACTCAGTTTACTCTATCTGCAGTTCAGGGTAAAGGGGGAACCGTTGCAGCAGCTCTTTTATTTCTTCCCTTGTCTGCGTCTGCCTAGAGCGAGGAAGGGTATATTTCGAAAGGCTTTTTCCTCCTTCTTTTTTAGACGCAGGTTCAGCGTCCTTGAGTATATCCACAATCCATTTCGCAATTAACTGCATTTCCCCTGTTTTCATTCCTCGGCTTGTTAATGCAGGGGTTCCAATGCGCAGACCTGACGTATACCAAGGACCGTTGGGATCTCCAGGAATCATGTTGCGATTTACGGTAATACCTACTTCTAAAAGCGCTTGCTCTGCAATACGCCCACTTACCCCAAAAGACGTTTTGACGTCGATTACAACAAGATGGTTGTCTGTGCCACTTGTAAAGAGCTTGACTTGCAAATCCATCAATGCCAGAGCAAGTGCTTTAGCATTTTCTACTACTTGGTGTGCATATTCAGAAAAAGTGGGCTGTAAAACTTCAGTGAAAGCCACCGCTTTTGCCGCCATAATTTGGGGCAAAGGGCCACCAAGCACCAGAGGACATCCCCTATTAATAGTGTCTTTCCATGCCTCTTTGCACAAAATCAAGCCTCCACGAGGCCCTCGAAGGGTTTTATGAGTGGTTGATGTAATGATATCGGCAAAGGGCACCGGATTTTCTTCTCCCTTCAAAACGCCTCCAGCAACAAGCCCCGAAAAATGGGCCATGTCTACCATGAGTACAGCTCCCACTTCGTCAGCAATTTCTTTCATTTTCGCAAAATTCAACAAACGGGGATAAGCAGAATACCCTGCCATTAAGATAAGCGGTTTCACCTCTTTCGCAATAGCCAACAACTGTTTATAGCAAACTCTCTCCGTTTCTTGATCAACTCCATAAGAAAAAGCCTGAAACATTTTCGATGAAACATTATGACGATACCCATGCGTCAGATGCCCTCCACTTTCCAAAGACATGCCAAGCATTCTCTGCTTCATCATCACCTGACGTAGCGTCTCATGCTCTTGGTCTGTCAGATCATCGAGCCGCTTTTTTTGCAAACGATCTACTTCCTTCGTCTGTATCTTTTGTACCAAGATGGACCAAAAAGCTACCAAATTGGCATCAGCGCCAGAGTGAGGCTGTACATACGCGTGGTCGCAATGAAAAATCTTTTTTAGTAAATCCCCGGCATACGCTTCAATGGCATCAACATGCTCGCAACCAGCATAGAACCTGTGGTAAGGAAATCCCTCACTATACTTATCTGTTAGCAGATTCCCCATCGAGAGCTGTACAGCCAAGGAAGTGTAATTTTCTGATGCAATGAGTTTTAAGGTATTCCGCTGACTTTGCAGCTCTCCTAAAATATGCTTTGCTACCAAAGGGCACTGCTTACGTATAATCTCCAAACTCGCGAGATAGCTGCGTGCCTCTAAGGAGATATTCTCTCCCTTTTGATATTGCTTCAAATCGCTATCATCCATCTTCCTTTCTCCAAAAATCAAGGGTGTAAGCACCTTCCTTGGTGTCAGATAGTGCCAATCTACCAACAATCCCAATAAAAGACACTTGAATTTTTCCCCGATTTACCATAGATTATCATGGAAGGGGTGTGTTGCTTGTTTAATTTCGCAGGCAGCTTCCTATGCAAACTAATTGGTAAAAAAGTCATGCAAGCTGATTTAAAAAAAATACTAGATGTTCAAGAGCTAGATATTAAAATGATTCATTTGATGCGACTAAAAAAACAGCGCAACAAAGAGCTACAGCAGATTGGCCGTCTGCGGTCCGAGCTGCAAAAACAGCTCGATGACAAACAAGGTGCGATCGAGCTGCTCGATGAGGACATCAAAAGTCGTGACCAAAAGCTGGCTCAGCTGGACGATAAGCTCAAAAGACTGGAAGGGCAGCAGATGAGCATAAAAAAGGTCGAAGAATTTAATGCTATGACCCAAGAGATTACGGCAACCGAAAGAGAAAAAAATCACTTAAAGCAGCAAATTTTGGTGATTTCGGAAAAAAAATCCCACGAAGAAGAGGTTTTGGAAAAAATTCTTGCAAGCTTTGAGGAGTCCAAGATTAACAGCAAGGACTTGGAAGATGAGATTCATAGTAACATAGCTAAAATCGATCAAGAAGGCTCTACTTTAAAATCCCAAAGACAAGAGCTTGCAAAAACAGCAGAGCCTCACATTTTGTCTATTTACGAGCGTTTGTTGCGGAATAAAAAAGACCGAGTTTTAGTGCCTGTTGAAAATCGCACCTGTAGCGGATGCCATATTGCTCTTACCATCCAACACGAAAACCTGGTACGGAAAGGGGAAAATATTGTTTTTTGCGAGCACTGCTCGCGAATGCATTATTGGCCCGAAAGCGAAGTGGTCGAAGGCACGAGCGTGGCTACGAAAAAGCGACGTAGACGCACCGTAACAACATAAAGGAAAAATTTTTCGGGAGAAGGTTGCAATCGCTGCTACTAGAGAGGTAGGAGAGGAAAGTCTGGACTTCGCAGAAAAGGATACCAGTGAAAGACTGGGGGCCGCAAGGCTACGGAAAGTGTAACAGAAACTATACCGAGCAGCAAGGCTGCTGCAGGCTGAAAAGAGTGGCTTTAGGAGCCACTGGATGCGCAGTAATGCGTTATTCTTATAAACCCTATTCGAAGCAAGACGAAGCTAAAACGTATGTTTTTCGCATACAGCTTTTAAAACCGCTTGAGGGCTTTGGTGACAAAGCTCCTAGATGAATGATTGCTACTTAAATATGTTTAAGTAAACAGAATCCGGCTTACGACTTCTCCCGATATTTTGCGCTATTTAAGTTGCTGTTGGCTCGGGTGGGTCTTGTCGTACACGTCTTTTTTAAGGCGGACAGATACTTGCGTGTATATTGTCGTTGTTTTCAGTGATCGATGCCCCAAAAGCACTTGCACCGTCTTTAAATCCATCCCATTTTCTAACCAGTGGGTTGCAATCGTATGCCGAATCGTGTGGGGAGTAACCTGGCGCGCCATTCCACTTTTTAATAAATACTTTTTAAATGTTCGGTCCAAAGAGCGTACAGAAATTCTCGTACCCAAATGGTTTAAAAATACTGCTTGCAGATCCTGTTGCTTCTTTTTACGTTTATCATGCCGCAGGTAAGCGGATAGCCAAGAAACGGCCTGTCTTGTAATAGGCAAGAGCCGATGCCGATTGCCCTTACCAAGTACCTTGATAGAGGCTTGCTCTAAATCACAGTCTTGACGATTCAGTGTGGACAGTTCACTAATACGCAGCGCTGAGCTATAGAGCAATTCCATAATAGCGCGGTCTCTTATGCCAAGCAAGGTAGCTGTGTCAGGAAGAGAAAAAAGGTGGAGCACTTGGTCATAGCTTAGTATGACCGGAATGGTTTTTTTCAGCTTTGGGTTACTGATATGCTGCATTGGATTAACAGACGTCCACTGCCGCCTTAAAGCAAATTTAAAAAATGTACGCAGCGTTGCTAAATGGCGACTTTGTGTTGTTTTAGAACACCCCTCCATAACGAGGTAGTGTAAATACTCTCGCACGATTTCCTTATCGACTTGCTCAAGACCGACTTTGCTTTTTTTTTGCAGAAAAAGCGAAAACCGCTTGAGATCCAAGCCATACCCTCGAATAGTATGAGAGGAAAGTTGCTTGACTTGGGATAAATATTCAAAAAATTGCTCGACTCTATCTTGGAAAGAAGTCATATTGTAAGAATCAGTCTAGGTATGTTAGTATGTTTCTTTATGATTACATTAAATCAAATTGGCAAAAAACTTGGCAAACGTGTTCTTTTTGACGATGTAAATGCTTCCTTTAGCAGTGGAAACCGTTACGGGTTGACAGGTCCTAATGGGGCTGGGAAGTCAACGCTGCTCAAGATCATAGTGGGCTTAGAAGAAGCATCTTCTGGAACTGTTTCTCTTCCTCGGAAAGTGGGCTTTTTGAAACAAAACATTGAGGATTATAACGCAAATTCGGTACGCGACGTCGTTATTATGGGTAATGATATCCTATGGAATGCGATGACGGAGAGAGACCGGCTGTATGGGGTCGAGATGACCGAAGCGATCGGCATACGTCTTGGAGAAATTGAAGAAATTATTGCCGATGAAGATGGTTATAGCGCAGATAGTAATGCAGAAAGTTTGCTTGACGGCATGGGAATAGCGCAGGAGCTTTATGATAGAAAAATGGAAACGATTCCCATGGATTTACGCTTTAGAGCCCTGCTTTGCCAGGCACTTTTTGGCAATCCAAGCGCTTTGATTCTTGACGAACCCACAAATCATCTTGACTTAGAGTCTATTGGGTGGCTAGAAAAGTTTTTGTTTAATTATACAGGCACGCTCATTGTTGTAAGCCACGACCGCCATTTTCTAAATGCTGTAACAACCCACATTGCAGACATTGACTATGAAACGATTATCATCTACACCGGCAATTATGACGAAATGCTGGTTGCCAAAACAGCTGTGCGGGAACGGGTGGAACACGAGAATAAAGCCAAGGAAAAGAAAGTAGCGCACTTAAGAGAGTTCATTGCCCGTTTTAGCGCTGGCACACGCGCTTCTCAGGTGCAGTCGCGGATAAGGGAAATCGATCGGCTGCAACCACAAGAGTTAAAAAAGTCCAATATTCAGCGACCCTTTATTCACTTTGGTCCTCCTGAGAAAGCCTCTGGAAAAACCGTATTTAAGATTAAAAGGTTGGAGCAGGGCTACCAAGACAATGTGGTCATTTCAAATTTTTCCTGCGAAATAAGCAAAGGGGACAAGGTCGGAGTTATTGGTGCAAATGGTCTTGGAAAGACCACCTTATTGAAAACTTTAGCGCAAGTATTGCCACCAAAATCTGGAACATGCCCTCCAGGGCACCAGGTGAGCATTGGCTATTTTCCTCAAAACCATGAAGAAGCCATCAACAAAAGGCAGTCCATATCTGCTTTTGATTGGTTAAAAGCACGTCAAAGGGGCACATATGACCAAGATATTCGCGGAGCGCTTGGAAAAATGCTTTTTTCCAAGGACGAAGCTTTTAAGGCAATCAAGAAACTTTCTGGTGGAGAGACAGCCCGTTTAATTTTCGCGCTTTTAATGCTGCAAAACCACAATACTTTGATCCTAGACGAGCCAAACAACCATCTGGACTTGGAGTCTGTTTCTGCCCTGTCTCTTGGCTTATCTCGTTTTACGGGCACTTTGTTGTTTGCTACGCACGACCGCGATCTCATCAAAAGTGTTGCTACTAAACTCATCGTGTTTAGCGATGCAGGTCCCACCTTTTTCCCTGGGACGTTTGAAGACTACCTAGCTAAACATCCGCTGCCGTGAGCCATCCCCTTTCTTTGAAAAAATTTGCTACTCTGTCGGTATTGCAACAGCATAAAGTAGCTGCTAAATGCATATACAATATACATTGCAAGTCCACTCCTTCACTAATTACCTCCTACCGCGTCATAGAAAACTATTTTGCGCTTTCCCCTCTACCTTCATTTACCTTTCCGCATCTATCCGACCGGTATCACATCCATAGACAGCAAGCGCATCTGCCCTATAAACAACTCCCTCCCCTCATCACAAAAAACGACACTTTGTCTTCCACTCCCTATCTTCCCATCACTATTTACTTAGACAACCTCCGATCAAGCCATAATGTGGGGAGTATCGTACGCACCACCGAGGCATTTCGTTTAGGTAAGATACATTTTGGAGGGACTACGCCCACGCTAGAAAATGCAAAGGTACAAAGAGTCGCCATGGGAAGTGACAAACTCATTCATACCACAAAGCAACCTTTGAAGGATCTGCCCGCTCCTCGAATCGCCCTCGAAACAGCCAAAAATACTACTTCCTTGTTTGATTACACCTTTCCAGACCCGCCTTTTACCTTGATGCTTGGCAACGAAGCGTATGGCCTGTCTCAGCATGCGCTGGCATGTGCTGATGCTGTCTTGCCCATTCCCCTATGCGGAAACAAAAATTCCCTCAACGTCGCCTG
>JAUIKQ010000029.1 GCA_030430655.1 Chlamydiia bacterium | reverse complement strand
CACTTCGCGACGTGCTCTCGAATGATTTCTAAGAAAGCTCCACCACATGCTAATGATTTAAGGATAGGCAAAATAATTCGAAGACTAAATGTCTATGCATCATAAAAACATAATTTTCACCTCTCCTTAAATCGTACTGTTCCTTACCTAAAAAACGGCAGAAGCTGGTAGAGCATTGGGATTGATCAGCCCCGCCTACACGATTCCAATCTGCTCAGAGTATGGGTGCAATACAAAATATCTTGACCCTCCGATTGGATGGCCTGGGAGTAATCCCTAGAAGCCTTCGCCTTTAAGCGAGGAAGCAGTCGCCTGAAATTAGCATGACTTTCAATTCAATACATGTTATGCCTATTATTTAGGTTCCTATCACAAGTACTCTGTAAAAGTTGGAAAAAGTATGCCTGCCCCTTTTGAGTTTGTAAGTTATGGCCATTCAGATGTAGGGCTAGTGAGAGATAACAATGAAGATGCTTATGCACGGATGGATGACTACGCCTTTTTTGCCTTAGCTGATGGCATGGGAGGGCATAGAGCTGGAGAAATTGCTGCGAATAAAGCGATCCAGTTCATTTGCCGCTCCGTAGAAGAGCTGTTTACAACAGCGAGCAAAAACTGGGAAGCAAAAGAACTATCCGACTATCTTTGCGTATGCATCGAAAACGCGAATCGCTGGATTCACCATCTCAGCAATAGATACGACCAATATTCTGGCATGGGAACGACATTATCGACTTTTTTTCTCTACAAAGAGTTTATCATCTACGGGCATGTGGGAGACAGCCGAATCTACCGTTTTCGAAACAACCACCTACAGCAATTAACCTACGATCATTCTCTTTTAAATGAGCTGTATTTGCAAGGGAAAGAATGTACAGAGCAAGAAAGCCAGCAATACAATAATATATTAACTCGCTCTATTGGTAGTACAAATACAATTTGTCCAGAAATAGGCATTGAAAAGGTATGCGTTGGTGATATATACTTCCTCTGCTCTGATGGCTTGACAGATCATGTAAATGACATGGAAATTACAAGGTTATTAATTAAGTACCCTTCCCCCAAAAACAGTACGCACGCGCTTGTTGATCTGGCTAAAGCTAAGGGAGGGAAGGACAACATTACCGTTGTTACTGTGCATGTAGAGCCATGTCTCACTCTGACGAATTAGCTTCCATATACCTGGACAATAATGCCACTACCTTAGTGGATCCTCAAGTAGCCTCCGTCATGTGTAGCCAGGAACTACAATCCCCCCTTAACCCTTCCAGTATTCATGCAAACGGAAGGGCAGCAAAAGCGCTATTATCCAAAGCGCGCGCTACGCTTGCAGCGTACTTTTGTTGCCCTCAAGAGCATATTTATTTTACCTCTGGAGGTACCGAAAGCATGAACACGCTCATTTTTGGTTTAGCGTCTACTCTACCAAAAGGGCAGGTCATAACGACAAAGATGGAACATGCCTGTGTACAAAATCCCCTTCTCCATCTGCAATCACAAGGATGGGATATACACTATGTAAATGTGGGCGCTGTAGGCGCACCAAGTCCACAGCAGATTGAAAATGCTATCACAAAAAACACCCGCTTTATTGTGCTTTCCTTGGCAAATAGTGAAACAGGCGTGCAAATAGAGCTAGAGTCGATTGCAGACATAGCAGACCAAAGGGCGATCCCCCTTTTGATAGATGGCGTAGCCGCTTTAGGTAAGATGCCCTTGTCTTTGGCAAAAGGAGTAAGCGCCATCGGATTTTCTAGCCACAAGATTCATGGCCCCAAAGGCGTTGGATGTATTATCAAAGCCCCCTCTCTTCCTCTGTCTCCACTCATGCTAGGTGGAGGACAAGAAAAGGGGCTGCGCTCTGGCACAGAGAACCTTACAGGAATCCTGGGATTTGCTAAAGCCATCGAATGCCTCCATGAAAGCCTCTCCCAGGCTACAAAAACCATGCTTCACTTACGCCGCCGCTTTGAAACCACTTTGCAGCGTAAGACAAACGCCCTCATCAATGGAGAAGGCACGCGATTATCCAATACGGTAAATTTACATTTTCCCTCTATTGATGGAGAAACCTTCTTGATTTTTTTAGACATGCAAGGCATCGCCGCAAGCCATGGTTCTGCCTGCGCTTCAGGAGCGCTAGAGCCCTCCCGCACTCTTTTATCAATGGGATATTCCAGGGAGTATGCACGCTCTTGCTTACGTTTTTCTCTTAGCCGTTTCACGACAGAGCAAGAGATAGACAAAGCGCTCCTGATAATGGTACCTTACGTTCAGCAGCTACAAAGCCCGAATTAAAAAAACAGCGGGTATTTTGTGCAGGTTTGGCAGCTGTTTTTGCTGCCATTGAGAAACCGGTGCGGCTCTATGCGACTGCTTTTTGCTCCCTAAGTTCCAAGCAATGCAGAGTAAAGTCTTTGGCTCTAAAGTTGCCAAAAGAAGGGAGAGGAGTTTTTCATTGCGATAGGGCGTTTCAATAAAAATATGGGTATGCGCTCTTTGCTCTTGCATTTGCAAAATCTGCTTTTTTGCTAGGGGGGGCTGCTGCGGTAAATAACCATGAAAGGTAAATTGCTGTCCTCCAAAACCCGATAGCATTAAGGCCTCCACGATTGCCGATGGGCCTGGAACAGCAACGACTTTTAATGCCTTTTGATTGGCTAAAGCAACCAAACGGTGTCCTGGATCCGCAATGCAGCACAAGCCAGCATCCGAAATCACACCCCAAGACCTACCCATTATTATTTGCAAAATAATATCGGTGAGATCTGCATCGCCTGTGTGTTTATTTAAAACCTGCATTGGAACATCTCGAAATGTTTTAGGAGGGGTAAAAGAAAAGCGCTTTAAAAATACACGCCCCTCTTTTTCGTTTTCTACAACAAGCCCATCTAAAATAGCGACAACAGTAGAGAGGAGTGGAGGAAAAATATCCGAAGACGGCGTGGTTTTACACAGGCTATTGGGGAGTAAATACAGCACACCTGTCATAATCTATTTGCCCGTATACGCCCGAGAAAACGGATCCAAAGTAGATCTGGAGAAAGGCGAAGTGTTCTTGCATGAAAATCCATTTTTGTTAGCTCGCATAAAGCCGCTTGAAAATATACAGATCCAAAACAGACCGCACTTTTTTGGTATTTAGCGAAAGTATTTTGAGGAATAGAAGGATACGATGGCAATGGCAAGTTTTCTTCATAAGCCGCGCAAATGGCATGGCCTATGTTCAAGAAATAGCGCACCTGCCCCAACAGCGCAAACAATCTATCCACATCTACCTCTATTGCAGGCACTTCCCACCCGAAGCTCACTGCTGCAGCCACTTCCCACCCTTTTTGCAATTTCACAGACTGACACACCTCTTCCACATCTTGAACCAAAACTTTCCGCCTATCCGCTGTATATAAGACAAGTTTTTCTACCTCTTGCATCAAATACGCCGTATTGTCACCACACCCTTCGACAAGCCTTTGCAACACATCCCTACCCACCTGCTTGTTATTGGATTGCATCACCTCATCAACAAAGAGCATGAGCCGCTGTTGCTTTTCCCAGGGCTTTTCTCGTGTAAGATCGAGCCATACTGCCTGTTTCTTGAGCTTATCGTAAAGCGGCTTATCGATCCGCTCTGCCAAGAAAACAACTGGAAACTGTGCACATAGATCACACAGCTCGTGTAAAGGACCCGTCACACCATCCACTAAATACACTTTTTGTTTTGTATCAAAAAGTGAAGGAGCAAGCGCATCTGACAAAGAGAAAGCGGAGTCAATCTTTATTGGCTGAAAATCTTTAAATATTTGATTAATAATAACTTGTGATAAATACTGCCTATCAAAGTAAGACCCCCCAAACACTCCATAACACACGCTGCCCGTGGACGCCTCCAAAGCCGCCTTAATATGATGGAGAAAAGGGGAATATTTTTGGAACTGCATGGCCTAGATCCTCGCTAAGCATAAGGCTTCAAGAGTACGAAGATACAGCTATTTGAGCAATAACACAACCAGTAGTTCCACCTGCCTCAGGCAATTGCACTTAAATTTTTAAAGCTCAAGCTTTGGATTTGCATATTGGTATTATTCTAATCTTCATGCTATGATACGACTTCAACCACGTTTGAGAGGAGGGAGTATGCTGCCTATCGATCTTAAAGGAAAAAAAGCGTTTATAGCGGGAGTTGGTGACGATCAGGGGTACGGCTTTGCCATTGCAAAGGCCCTTGCAAACGCGGGAGCCACGCTGATCATCGGAACGTGGACACCTATTTTTAAAATATTTACGCAGTCTTTAGCAAACGGCAAATTTGATGCGTCGCTCAAGCTGTCTAACGGAAGCTTGATGGAGTTTGCAAAAGTCTATCCCTTAGATGCGAGCTTTGATACGCCAGAGGATGTACCACAAGAGATTGCAAGCAATAAGCGGTACCAAGCCCACTCTGGATACACAACAACGGAGGTGGCGCAAAAAATGAAAGAAGATTTTGGCACTATCGATTATTTTGTGCACTCTCTTGCTAACGGACCCGAAGTAAAAAAGCCCCTTTTGGAAACTTCTCGATCGGGCTATCTTGCTGCCATGAGCGCCTCTGCATACTCTTTTATCGCCCTTTTACAGCAGCTTGGGCCCTTGCTTAGCAAAGAAGGCAGCTGCATTAGCTTAACCTACATCGCCTCAGAAAGGGCAGTTCCCGGATATGGCGGCGGCATGAGTTCTGCTAAAGCAGCCTTGGAGAGCGATGTACGAACGC
This sequence comes from Chlamydiia bacterium, assembly GCA_030430655.1. Classification (GTDB taxonomy): domain Bacteria; phylum Chlamydiota; class Chlamydiia; order Chlamydiales; family Simkaniaceae; genus JAUIKQ01. The sequence continues at coordinate 11,688 of JAUIKQ010000029.1, read as the reverse complement.
TAGCTTGGGAAGCGGGCAGAAAATGGGGCGTCCGCGTTAACGCTATCTCTGCAGGCCCGCTTGGTAGTAGGGCAGCCAGAGCCATTGGCTTCATCGATCAAATGATTGAGTATTCTTACCATAATGCTCCCTTGCAAAAAGAACTAAGCGCCACAGAAATTGGCAGTTTGGCCGCTTTTCTTCTTTCCCCCTTAGCAGGAGCTATGACAGGCAATACTGTTTATGCAGACAATGGGCTGCACAGCATGGGCCTTGCCGTGGATAGTCCTACGTTGCAGTCTAAGTAATGCATTTCGAGCGCGAGTGTAGAAGTTCTTGCTAGAGTGCGCAAGCCGATTGTAAGATCCCAGGCCCCTTCCCTTTGCTGCTGAGGCCGATTTTTTTTAAAAATATGTCCAACGATTTCCCCCTGCCCCTCTTTTATAGAAAGCTGAAAACAAAGCTGGGGGCGCGCCTGGATTGTAATCGTATCGCCTAGCTGAAATAGCGTTGCTTTTCTGCCATTTACGAGCACATCCACCCCTTCAAAGCATGCCACATAAAACTCACATTCCATCGCGCCCTCACAGACAACGGAAGGATAGCAAAAGCATCGCTCTTTACAGGGCACGAGGGAGCTGAGCGTATAGGGTCTGTTTCTATCTCCCCAAGAATGCCAAAAAAAAGGTTTATTGCACACCGTTTGCTGCCCATCCTTTATCGTCTCACACTCGATTAAAGCAGCCTTGAGATGGACTGGATGATCTATAGACAAACGCTGAGGAAAAAAACCATACCTTTGTGCAAAAAAAAGCTCAAAAAAGCAAGGAGCGGGCTCTAAGCCCCACTGATTGGGAAGAGTTTGTCCAATATACATCATGTGCTCTTTGTCAAGATAATGCTCGGCTTTCTCTAGGATATACTGCTGCTTTTCTTTCCCTACACATAAGTATCCTATAAGGATTGTCTCCCACTCTTCTAAAGTAGGGCAAGAAGGAAGCGCGATTGCACTTTTATCCATGATCTCGGCCAAAAGGGAAGAACGGGGCTTCATAGAGGACAAAATTTCCTCTAATGCAGGCTTTGCGTCTCCCAAAAAAGCGCTATATAGACTGTAGATCCGGAGCAACACCACCCAGATCTTTCCTAAAGTGTCCTGAGAAGCGCTGCTCGGAAAAGTGTGCAAATAGGTGGGAAAAGCCCCCTTTTTGTAAAAAGGCAAAAGCCGCCGTAAAAGCAAGCATGCTTCAATTGTCTCTTGTTTACGCTGCAAGCGCAATAGCGCATAAACATAAAGAAAGTTTTCCAGCATAGGAATCATCGCGCCACTCCCCATAGGTTCTTGATGGACAAACCCGGTCTCTTGGCGGCATCGCTTTTTCGCAGCTGCTATGCTAAAAAATAAATTTTGTTTGTTCACAAACGCACTCCCCTCGCCACCTCAATGTTTTGGCCGGTAATTTTGGGATGATCAAGGAGGAATTCTACCGTTTCAACAACATCGCTATACTCAACATAGTCTAGCGCCTCTGTATAATTGGCGCTATTGCTATTCCTTAAATACCCGGGAGAAACCATATTTACCGATACATCCAGTGCTTTTAGCTGTTTTGCTAACGACCGCATCAGTTGATAAAGCGCTGTCTTGGCAATATGGTACATAGTTTGAAACACATCGTTATAAAAGGAGCTTACGCCTACAAAGCCAATGAAAATGATACTCCCATGACTTTTTTGCAAAGAGGGCATCAGGCGTTGCACCAAGTACATAGGCGCTAAGAGATTGGTTTGTAGCAAAAATTGTGCTTCCTCTACAGAAGTATTGAGCACAGATTGGTGCAAGTAAGGTCCTACATTATAAACAAGACACCGCGTTGAAGGGCAGTGCGAGAGATACTTGTCTACAAACAGCTCTACACCCTCATGCGTCGAAAAGTCTCCATAAAAGCAGTGCTTGCCAACAATCTTCTCTACCTGCTCTTTCCCCTGCATCGCTACGTGCGGCGATCTTTTAAGTAAGCTTTTACTCAGCGCAATGCCTAAAGCGCTTGAGCTACCTGCAAGTAAAGTCCACGTCATGTTTTTTCCCATGCCAATTCTACATATGTTTGTAAACGTTTTTTTCTAATCTGCACCCAAATAGACTCGCAACAAGGCAGCTGGAGGATTTGCCCACAAATTGCCTCTGCTAGTTCTTCTAGAAGGGGAAAATGTTTTTTTTCAACCAGACGCGTCACTACCGTTTCCAAAAAACGGTAATCAAGAGTATCGCTTAAATCTTTGATAGCAGTGCATCGAATTTGCACTCTTACATTCACCACAATACCCTGCGTTGTTTGTTCTTTTGGTAAAATGCCTACGCGCGCGCCTACCAAAAAGTCCCTCAGTCCTATGGTAAACTGCCTTTTTCCCAATAACGTTTCTCTCACCCTCTTTCCCTATATTGTACTCACTTTTATCGCTTCCTTCAGAGCAGTAATAATCCCTTCTTCTTCCACACTAGGGGCAATAGCGTCTGCAAGAGCGTGTAGACTTTTCGGAGCATTTTTCATCACAATCGCATAATCAACCACTTCCAACATAGATCGATCGTTTAAATCGTCCCCAGCACCAATGATGGGTGGGGTAATCATTTTGTTTTTCAACAGCTGGTTTACGATGCAACCTTTTGTTGCAGCCCAGTGAGTTACCAAGAGCAAGGTAAACTGGGGATCAATAGGATCTGCGATCACAGTACGATGTATCCCCTCTACTGCCTGAAGCTGCGTATTTAGCCACTCCATTTCTTGTTTTGAACCAAAGCACTTAATAATCGGAAACGTAGACCGCTTTGCCTCTGCAAAATCGACGACCTCTTTCCATGGAGCTGCGGCCAGAGTTTGTAACTTATCGAGATACGGGCGGAGCTTTGGAGAAAATCGATTAGGGCGATAATAACAAAAATCTCCAAAGGCATACCCGGAGTAAACGAGAGGGTCGCTGTCCAAATCATGGCAAAAAGTGACCACTCTTTCCAGGGCGGCATAAGGTAAGTAGGCTTGATACACCAAAGCCTGCTCTGGCATCTGCAAAAGATCAGCCCCATTTTGCAATCCAAGCTTATAGGGAAAAGCAAAAGAAGTAACCGCCTGCCTTGCAAAAGCCAGGCTACGCCCCGTGATAAAAACAATTTCCCAGCCAGCGCTTCGCACCTCTTCCAAGAATTTTACCGTATTTTGAGGGACAACCAACTGGGCGTTCGCAATAGTCCCATCAATATCTAAGCAAATAGTTCCTTTCTTCATGCCAGCAAGGATACAACGGTTACGCTTTTTTATACATCCATTTTGAGAAAAGTTTAATTTTTAATAAAAAAAATTTAATCATTTACTTATAATGTATTTTATTTCATAATAATGACATTATGATTAAAGAAATTACAATTAGTAATACAGATTATTCGCAGTTTGGTATGGAATTTAATCAAGAAGTACTCAAACAGCATTGCGAAGGAATTGAAGAAGAAACGATCAAAATAATTCAGGCGATAAGAAACAAACATCTAAGAGACAAAAATCCAGACAGCTTTTTTCATGTAAAAATAAAAGAAAAAAAACCAGGAATTTTTCATGGGGCATGTCGCGGATGTTGGACACAAGATGACGAACAACCGAGCATGCTTTTATCAAATCGTTACTGTGAACAAGAGAAAGGCGTAGTTATCTGCAACTATACTGAGGGTCGCTCTAATGATCGGAATCCAAAACAAAAACGAGTGCGGGGCCTCGACGTAAGTATCTATCATCGAAACCGAGAGAATCTAGCAAGTCTAATCGGCAACAGCCCACTATCCATCTCCTTACTTGCCGATAAAAAGGTGGTGATACACCGCTACCAAGCAGAAAAATGTCCTCTTTTAGGAAAAGGAGGAGAAAAAAGTGTACGACAAGCCACCGTCATTAACAAAGACGGGTCGATGAGCCAAATGGCAGTGTCAAAGCCTCGCAGAGGAAACGAGCTCTATAAAAGAGGCAACTTTGAAAAAGAAGAGAAGATATATGCAAAGTTCAAAAATACTTCCAACATAATAGGCCCAACTGAATGCTTCCCTCGGATAAAAAAGTCAGGGGAAAAGCAAGAACGTGCCCTTTCTTTCTTGTGTCAAGGCTCATTTTCCGCACTTTCCTACCTGCTGAAGGAAAAAGGCTTTTCTAAAGAAGAGCAAATAAACGTCCATATATCCGTATTTATCGAAGCAGCAAAAGCGATACAAGCGCTTCATGATAGAGGATGCATACATAGAGATATCAAAAATGCTAATCTTTTTTTTCACCCAAACGATACTGGATACAGCGGGTACTTAGCAGACTTAGGCTCCATCATAGAAGAAAAAGATTCCACAGCAGGTAAATTATGTGGGACAACGTACTTTTTGCCACCAGAATGTCTTCTTAAAAAGCCCGAAAAACAGACGCGAGAAGGAGACATTTACGCTTTTGGGGTTTCTTTCTGCCGCGCGCTTGCCGAAATAGAAGGGATCGAAACGGGTCGTACTCACGTAAATAAAATACTTGAAAACATAAAAAACGTGCCCTCTATTTCTTCAGACTTAGTAGAGTTGATCGAGGCAATGACAAATGAAAGCAAAGAGAAGAGACCGGATATTGCTACCATTATCGGTGCACTGGAAAGCATGCACTGTCCATCCCCCTCTTTTCCTGATAGCCCCAATGTGGCAGCTGGCATTGATAGATATGAAAATGCATAGTACAATGTGTTTCCTTAATTAGGGATTAATGTGAGTCACTTGTTATATCGGGTAAGAAACCTTTGCTTTTCTTACTCTTTGGGAAAGCAAAAAGTCCAGGCCATCCGCGGGCTGAGCCTCGAGATTTCAAAATCTTCTCTTGTCACATTTTCTGGCCCCTCTGGCTCTGGAAAATCTACCCTTTTAAATATTTTAGGACTTATTGAGCCTGTCCAGGAAGGAGAGGTTTTTTTTCAAAAAGAAAATATAGGACAAATGGGGGAAAAAAGAAAAAACCAGATTCGGAAATTTGAAATAGGCTTCATTTTTCAGCAGTTCCATCTTATTCCGGTGCTTTCTGCGGAGGAAAATGTCCGATATTTTCTGTCTTGTGCAGGCCTTTCCAAAAAAGAAGTGTCAAAGCGTGTACAAGCGTCTTTATCTGCCGTTGGCCTTTGGGAACACAGAAGGAAAAGGCCTTCCCAGCTAAGTGGGGGGCAAAAGCAGAGGGTTGCGATTGCAAGAGCCATTGCCAAACGCCCCCAGGTGATCATCGGAGATGAGCCCACAGCGAGCCTAGACCAAAAAACTGGCTATGCCACCATGGAAATCTTGGCGCAGCTTGTCGAAAAGCAAAAAATTTCCGTTATTTTAACCACGCACGACAAAATGGTGCAGTCTTTTTCAAAGGAAAATTTTCATATACAAGATGGGGCTTTAGCATGTGGATCCTCTTGAGTTTAAAAAATCTTTTCCGCAACTTGCGCAGAACCCTAGCGATTGTTTTTACAATTGCTTTGGGCACAGGGGCCCTTTTCTCTTTTGATGGGTTTATCAACGGGGTATTAACAGATCTCAAATACAATACCGTTCATTCCAATTATGGCTTTGGACAGATTAACACAAAAGGATACCGAGAATCTGTTTTTGAAGAGCCAATAAAGCAGTGGATAGCTGACAACGACCAAATTTGCGCCTTTACCTCTCAAATAAAAGGGGTAGAGCACCTCTTTCCCAGGGTAAGTTTTTCTGCGTTACTAAAAAGTGGCAATACAACGGTAAGTGGATTTGGGCAAGGCATCGAAGCCGAAAAGGAAGCAGACTTTTTTCACTCGCTCAACGTGGAAGAAGGGCAAATGCTTCATTCTCAGACAGATGGCATCCTTTTGGGTCGCGGGCTTGCAAAAGCGTTAAACGTGGGACCTGGGGATGTTGTCACTGTGATCGCCACTTCTACGAAAAGTCTGCTTAGCAAGGGACAGTTTGTGGTTACCGGTATCTTTCACACAGGGTCTAAAGATTTTGATGACCGGATGTTTCGCGTGCAGCTGGCAAAAGCGCAGAAACTACTGAAAACCACGAAAATTGAGTCGATTGCGCTTGGGCTGAAAAACTTTTCTGACTGGGAATTGGTTGCGAAAGAAGTAGAAAAAACCTTCCCAGGTCTAGAAGCAACCTCTTTTGAAGTTTTAGATGCGATTTACTATAAACACACTGTTAACTGGTTGAAGGCCCAGTTTCAGATTGTGCAAATCATTATTTTGTCCATAGTCCTCCTTGGGATTTTCAACAGCGTCTCTTCCTCGATTTTAGAGAGAAAACAAGAAATTGGTAATTTTCGAGCAAACGGAGAGTCTGTTTTTCAGGTGATGCGCCTTATCGTTGCAGAAGGAGGTTTGCTTTCAATAATAGGCAGCGCAATAGGTATGGGCGGAGCCTACTTTTTATATCTGCTTTTCATCAAAGATGCTGGGCTTTTAATGCCGGCAGGCCCTGGGCAAACACGCCAATTCCTCATGACTTTTTCTTTCAAGTGGTCCATGGCATTTTTTGCGCTTGGATTAAGCACATTAGCAGCCGTTGTCGCTTCCTTGTTAGCCGGGATTAAAACCGCCAAAATGCCCATTGCAAAAGCGCTGCGCTCATTTTAAATTAACTCCGATTCTCCTCTCCAGTTCAGCTTCTTTGAGAAGTAGCAAGATCAATCATACAAAACCCCACTCAGAATAAAACTCCCCTCGTTCACTCTCATTTAGGGAAAAACCAATATAATCGACAATATTCGTAGGAAGAAAGTCGTAGGCAAAGAAACGAACTCCAACACATTTTTCTGGTTCTTGATTTTCTATTTTTCCCTTCCACTCAGTGCATTTAAAAAAGATATCGATATTAAGCCTGTTGGTCTTGCGATGCATAACGTGCGCTGTTTGTAGATTATCAGGAGATATAGTAATTCCAATCTCTTCTCTAGCTTCTCGAATCATTCCCTTTGTTGCCGATTCACCAGCTTCAACATGGCCAGAGGGAAGGCCCCAATAGTTGTCTAAATATCCAGTATTTTGCCTTAAAAGCAAAAGTACTTTTCCCTTGTTTTGTAAAATTAAATAAACATTTACACTAGCGGTAATACGTTTTTTCGAAATAGCGCCTTGGTATTTATGCAAAGCTTCGTTTGATCCAGCCATCAAAGGAAGGCTGGCCAACTCTTCGAATTTGGCCCAACAATAGGTAGGATGCTCACTTGATAGCCGAATCTCAGGCCTTTTACTTAGTGAAACTCTAAAAAGATGATACACATAGTCAACTTCTGTTTTGCGAAAATATAGTCTACCCATGCTTTCAAGGTCGGAATGTTCCACTTGAATGCCCGTCTCTTCAAAAAGTTCTCGCTTAGCAGTATCTTCTGGAAGCTCATTTGTTTCCGCCTTTCCACCTGGAACACCCCATTTACCCGCCTCTTCTTTTGCAGAGCTGCATTGCAGTAAAAGCAGATGACCATCAACTTCAAGATAGCAGGCAGAAACCTGAACAGAAGTTTTGAAATCCTCAGGTTTTATTTCATGCACTTGCACTGACATTATTTGGTCCATTTTACTTTCCCCATGTTTAGGTGCATCAGTAAGCAGGGATGAGAGAAATCCCAATCTGGTAGATATTTTTAGGGATTTTGCGTGCCCAGATCGATCGGTAAAAATCCTATACAGGCATCGATACCTTGAAAGACTCCAACATCCGCTTCTTTAACGCATCTCTAAGGTCCGCATCCCATTTCCATCACCGATCCAATGACTTGTTCCCAATACTGAACAAACATCATCCATGGTCACGATCCCCTTCTACCCAACCCTTTTTAAAAAAAATGCTTCTCTATGGGAAATACGGAGGTCCCAAGCGCCTTGGACATTTTGTGAGCAAGGTGTGTTTTCTCAGATCCTGGGGTCCCAAAAAAGATAACTTTCATCTTTCATTCGGCCTTTCCCTGGCGCCTTAGCGCAAATTTCCACGACATGTCGCTTCATATTCCTGCCTTGCCTTCCAGACAAGGCAAAAGGCAAAAGCAGGTCACGCCCTGAGCAGCTGGGGGAATAAAATGGGGTAGGTAGGACTTGAACCCACGACCTACGGATTATGAGTCCGCTGCTCTAACCGCCTGAGCTACTACCCCACTCCGCTGAATTGATAGCATACCTCTTACGAGAAGAAAAGCGCAAGCGCTATTTTTCACGGGGGTGATATGTATAAAAGGCCTTTGTCAAATGGCCACGCGATAGATGGGTATAGCGATCGGTCGTACCAATATGCTCATGCCCTAAAAACTCCTGAATCACACGTAAATCCGCTCCGTTGTCTAGCAAATGGGTTGCAAAGCTATGTCGCAGCGTATGGGGAGAAATCGTTTTATCAATACCAAGGCGCTCTACATAGTATTTCAATTGCCGCCACACAGTAGAGCGATCTATCCGTTTACCCGACTTAGAGACAAACAAAGGAGAAGGCTTTTGAAAAACGCGCTCATGGCTTGCCAAATATTTATCTACGGCTTCCAAAGCCCGTTTAGCAACAGGCACCAACCGCTCTTTATTCCCCTTTCCCATTACGCGCACCACTTGCTCATCCACATCGTGTACATTCAAGGCGCATAGCTCAGATACACGAATACCTGTTGCATATAAAAGTTCAAAAATAGCGCGATCTCGTTTCTCTAAAACAGTAAAACCCGCAATAGATCCTAAAAGCGATCTCACTTCGTCTAGAGAAAGGACATCGGGCAATGGCTGCTTTAAGTGCATCCTTTCTAATAAAGCCGTAGGATTATGAGAAATATACCCCTCTTTGACTAAGAACTGGCAAAAGGATTTCACAGCCATTAGAGTGCGGCAATTGCTGCTACAAGCCCGGCCTTGCGCTTTTAACTCAGCTAAAAAAGCAATCACTCTGCTTTCACTTAAATTACCCATCTCTTTAACAGATTTTACAAAAAGGGACAAATCCCGCTCGTAAGCGAGCAAAGTATTTTTAGCAAGCCCCCTCTCGCAGCTAATATAAGCCAAAAACAGACCAATGTAGGAATCTAAAACCATTGCCAATAACCGCTTGTGCAAATCCGTTAACGCCTAGTGTATTTTATGGTATTTTTCATTACGCTTCCACATATAGGTGCTAACCATAACGACGAGCATGCCCAGTAAAAAAATAGCTCCGATCAATAAAAGGCCCCAGCCAGAAGATACAAACAGCGCTAAAACAGCGGTTGTGAGCGTAACAAGAGCCGTAAAGCCCCAGCCAGCCCAATCTTTGTAGTTCAAGAGCGCCTTTGCTTTAAAAGTGCTGCATAAACAAAATCCATCCAGCCCAAACATCCCTATTGTCACCCCTAGACCGAATACACCCGCAATCACTGCAAGCGCAGGAGGAAGGGCAAGGGTTAAAATAGCAGTAGCCATGCCCAAAGTACACAAAATAACAATAAACGCATCAAGCGCTGCCGTCCGGCATAACTCCGTTTTAGCAAGCGCTACCACCTCTGGTGCGTTATTACAAGCGCGTAGTGATTCTAATGTTTCGCTTCCAACAGCGCGCACAAAGCTTGCCTCTTTTTGCTCATGGAGCGCAATCACCTCATTGCAAAGAGCGTAATACAAAGGTCTTAGCTTTTCTCTTTTTTCCTTTGGATAAGCCGCTAAGACCATTTTTGTTATTTCTTTTCTTTCAGCATAAGACAGACGGTGCCTCTCTTCCCTGATGTTTGTTGTTTCCAACTTTCCAATATCAAATTTTTTCTTTAATTTTGCAAAAGCCTTTTCCTTCGCTGAGAAGGGAACCTTCAGCTGCTCTCTTAAAATCTCCAAACAGGCTTCTTGTGTTTTTCCTTTCATTTTAAAATGCAAAACACATCTTGAACAAAGAGAAACAATGGATCCAAGCATCATCAGTACATAAACAATGCTACTAACCGCTGAGCCCGCCAAACCAATAACTGCTCCTTGCGTAGAGGCCGCCTGCAAAGCAGCTGTATGTTGCTGAGCGATGGATAAGGGAAGTTTTAGGGCGGTAGACACCACAGAAAGCGCTCCACTGCCCATCTCTAAAAAACCTCGCACCATTCCAGCGCCTCCTAAGCACTTGCCTACGCTGTCTTTGATGCGCCCTGCTGTTTCATAGAGTCGCGCCCCGCGATTATAAGAAATCCATCCTGTAATCAAAGACAGAACACGCATTAATCCCAAAACGCTCAAATCCGCACGGGCTGGGCTTTCTTTATGATTTTGACTCCAAAGAATAGACTCGATAGAACTGGGAATTCCTTCAACATCTCCTAAAAAGTAGATGCCTTCAGCAATCGAGCCGATCAGCGCACGCGTTGGCAGGGGAGCTACCTTCTTTGCCAAAAGCATTCCATTTGGGTGGACCTTAGGTAGCGTTCCTTCTATGCAACGCTGCGCCATCCTCCGCATCGCACCCTCTCTAAGGGCAGCAGTGCCGCTTTTTCCCCTAGAATAAAGAGAGACAGCAGAAAGAGGAATTCCCCCCGAAATTGCTGAAGATGTGATCGCTCTTGTCATGATAATTTTTCCCTTTAATGCACACATTCTATCACAGTAAAATTAAAATTTCAATTCAAATTTTTAATTAATAATAGCTATTGATAATATCTCTAAATACTTCGCCTTTTGTTTGATCACCATTTATCGAAATAATATTTTTCTTTTTTTCTTCGTAGTATCCAATTACCTCCATTGTTGTCTCTTTATAGACCTGCAACCGGTGTTGTAAAACCGTGCTCTCTTTGTCATCGCCCCTACCTTCTAAAAAAGCCCGCTTTTGCAGTCTTTCTATAGCCTTTTCATCGGACAGTTCTAAAACAAAGATTTTCTGCACTACCAAGTGCTCCTCTAATCCCTTCGCCTGCTCTTGTGTCCTGGGTATACCATCTAAAATAAGTTGCTGTTCTTCTGGAAAAAACCGATTTGTATCTATCAGCCCTTTGATGAAGGTGCAGCACACATCAATCGTTACGGCATCAGGAACAAGCTTCCCCTTGGACGCATAGCCATAAAATATCCTGCCCATTTCTGATGCAGGGCTTAAAGTGCGAAAAATATCTCCGGAGGAAAGGTGGTAGTTTCCGCTTACCTGTGCTAGCAGCTTTCCTTGGGTTCCCTTTCCCGAGCCTGGTGGACCAAAGAGAAGGCTTGTTTGATATTGCATTTTTTACCTCAAATTATTTTTCCTTTTTCTAATAGACTATGCGGCGTAGTTCCCAATATTTTTCAGCAACACATAGGTATTCATCTATGTCTTGGGATCAAATGCTTGAACCCACCTAGAACAAGATTAGAACGATGGCCTCTTTGTCTCAAGGCTAAGAAAACTCTACAAGAAATGCCCCGTTGCTTTCAACTCAGCTGTTTTGTGAAAAAGAAATGCAGAAAAAGAAAACACTATCCTCAAGACCTAAAGCGCTATTTCTCTATTCAGTGAAGAAGTAAAGAGATTTTTGTATACTAACGTAATACCCCACATTCCGCGGGTCCCAGAAAAAACCGAGTTTTTTTCTAATCTGCTTGTCCGGAGTGTTCCCTTAAGGTTAAAGTATCTTGTTTCAAACTTCAACCTCACAAATCAATATTTGATTAAGGAGACAGTTACTCATGAAGCGCTTTTCCAAAAAAATCGATCATTTAGGACTTGTTGCAGGCATG
>JAUIKQ010000109.1 GCA_030430655.1 Chlamydiia bacterium | reverse complement strand
CATCAAAAGCGTACGGATAGCGTTAATGGTTTTTCCTTTTTTACCAATAATTTTTCCAATATCTGTCTTTTCTACGCTTAACTCAATGATAAGCGTGTGCGTACCGCCAACTTCGTTGATTTTAACTTGATCTGGATGATCAACTAGATTTTTTACTATGTATTCGACGAATTCTTTCATAGTTCGATCCTTATGTTTGCAAGTTCAGAGGCGAGATTGAAGCTCAATCCATAAAAAACGCATAAGCGTGCCTTTAGAACCTACTCTATCAAATTTTCTAATTCATATCTACAGCAGAACGCATACATATCTTTTGGCAGAGGCGCTGTGATACAAAAGGGACGATTGGTAAAGGGATGAATGAATTCAAGCTTTTGAGCATGAAGAAGTTGCCTTTGTATCCCGTAGGCGCGATTAATTTTTGCCGATCCATAAAGGGGGTCACCTATAATGGGAGCATTGAGCGCCTTTAAATGCACTCGAAGCTGATGCGTGCGCCCCGTCTGAGGTTTGAGTAAAAGTAAATGGACATCGGCTGTCTTTTTTAAAACAGTGCACTCTGTTACCGCCTCTTTTCCTTTCTCAAAATCAATGGTCATCTCTTTTCGCTTAGTCGGGTGCCTTGCAATGGGGCTGGTACAAATAAGCGCCTTTGGAACAGACGTTGTCACAGCAAGGTAGGACTTGTGGACTTTTCTTTCTGCGAACAATGTGGTGAGTTTACCGTGCGCTATTTCTGTTTTAGCAGCGATCAAAACTCCCGATGTGTCTTTGTCTAGGCGGTGCACAACGCCTGGCCGAATTTTCTCTTTCCAATTTTTAAGTGACTGACAATAAGAAAGTAAAGCATTAACTACGGTATTGTTGCGATGACCGGGAGCTGGATGCACCACCATATTCGGCGGTTTGTTTATTACCAGAAAATGGGCGTCTTCATACAAGATGTCCAGCGCAATATTTTGTGGCGCTACATAAGGAAGCGCTTTGGCCATAAAGTGAATGGTGATTTTATCTCCATAGGCCACAAGGGTGCGCTTTTTTACGGTCTGATCGTTAAGAGTGATGCGATTTTCTTTGATGAGGTTTTGAAAATAGGTGCGCGAGTGCTGCGTAAAATAACGAGAGAGAAAGAGATCGAGACGGGAAGGAACATCTTCTTTAAAATAAACGACTTGGGCTTGCACAACCACTATTTTAGCAAACTAGCTGATATCAAAAAAGCAAAATTACCAGCTTCTGCCTTCCATTTGTTCTTCTCGCTTTTTCTCTCTTTCTCTGGCTGCTTTATCCCTTTTCATTTGTGCCTGCACCATTTTAACCATATTATTTTTCAGCTTCTGTACAAACTGGTCTAGTTGTTTCGAAGTGAGATGGGCGCTTGGGAATTCTTTTTTAATCCAATTCCTTAGGACTTGGTCTGCTTGTGATGCTGGCGATGTGGGTTTTTTTGCGCTTGCTTGTTTGATACCTGGCTTGAACCCCGGGGGAGGAGGAAGGGGTGGCTGCAGTATTGAGGGCTTGGGCTCATTGGAAGGGGGAATTTTGCCAACCATTAGAATTCCTTACGTTTATTAAAGGTTAAAACCGCTTCATGAAGTAATGTTTTGATAGAGAAAAGGTAGGCAAATAGTTGTTTGTTATGCTGGTCTACGCTCGGAGGAGGCTCTGGTGGTAGGGCCTTTTTTTCCACTTTAATTTTTTTGATTCCCATTTTAATTCTCTATCCTTCACACTTAATCTTGTAATATCTTTTTTTAGGTTTCTAGGAAAGAAAATAATGGACTTACGGTTTGAACTAAAAAAGCCTTATTTAGAAATATATGTTTGGGAAGACTTGTGGAAAAAAGTAGATAACCAGTTAATTAAAGATTATTTACCTTCCATAAAACAGTGTAGGACTTTGGAAGCGTTAGAAGAGGCATTTTCTTGTATAGAGTTGAAAATAGCAAAAAATTTCTTGGTTAAACAGCTCAGTTTTAGGCGCTATTTAGCGGGTGAGTTAAGGGCAAAGATGGAGCGCCGGTGTCTGAGCAACGAGGTAATTTGCGCGGCTTTGACCTGGGCGGAGCAGCTTGGTTATTTGCATCAAGAAGAAGACCTTTGTGCTTTCATAGATAAAGAGTTGCAATCGGGCAGGGGGCCAAAAATGATTGCGTGGAAGCTCCAGTCCAAAGAGAGGGATTGTGACGCTGCTGCCCTTGTCAGGAGCCGTGTGTCTCAAGAAAAAGAGGTGGAAGTGATAAAGCAGCTGCTAAGCGCGCGGCTGAAAAGACACTCGCTAGAAAAAACTAGGACTTTTTTATCTAGGCGTGGCTTCTACGCTTCTTCAATACAGATCGCTTTGTCTGCTGGGAAGACTTTGCAATAATCGATAATTCCCTGCTATATATGTTAATCATGGAATTTGGTGTAATTGGCTTCGACTACGCTCTTGTCCCATCCGCCCGTAGAGAAGCTTTAGCGGCCCTATGCAAACAGCTTGCAAGCGCACATAGCGTTGTTTTGTCTACTTGCCACCGGGTAGAAATCTATTTTTCTCATCACCGATTGCTTATCTATGCTTATCAATTACGTCAAAAACTTTTACCTTTTTGGCCGTATGCTACTTTGCTTGTGGGCAAGGCAGCGTTTGCGCACATAGCTTATGTCATTTCTGGAGTGGATAGCTTGTTATTTGGAGAAAGCGATATTCAAAGGCAGGTAAAGATTGCCTATGAAGAGGCACGCCAACAAAGAAATCTTCCTTCTACTCTACACTTTGCTTTTCAAAAGGGGCTCAAATTAGGAAAAGATGTACGCACGACGTTTGGTTTGCCGCGCAGGGGAATGAGCTATTCGCATTTGGTGGATGCTTTGGCGGATAAAAAGGCAATTTCTACCCTCCTGTTTATCGGCAACTCTACTGTTAACCGTCCTATTTTATCCTTTTTTTTGCAAAAAAAAGAGATCCGCATCCGCCTTTGCACACGTTCAAAATTTATTCATTGTCCTTGTCCTGTATGGTCTTGGAATCAAATCCATCAGTGGAT
>JAUIKQ010000028.1 GCA_030430655.1 Chlamydiia bacterium | reverse complement strand
TTATCTGATTTAAGGTTAAGATCGAAAGCTGTTGCTGGGGAAGCTGACTGGAGATTTTCTAAAACTACCATCCTCTTTCCCTTTTTCTGGACAAATAGCGCACAGATTGTCTCGCTCTTAGCCAAAATTTAAACGCAATCGCCCTGGCTATTTAGTCAAAAATTTAAATGCAGCCGGCCTGAATCTGCTTTAGAAAGAAAGCGGCTTTACTACTTTCCACCTAAGCGCTTTGCCTTCTAAGGTATCTTCTAAACTCCCTCGCGGCTGGAAACACCATCCAATGAAAAAAGCCCGCACTTTCCCCCAGCGGATTTCGTCTTGGAAAAAATAGCGCATGTCTTCTCGGTAGTTTGCTAAAAGCCATTTTGCTTCAAAATGGGCAAATTGCGCTGACGCAGTCAGAATGTGTTTTTTATTGGAGAAAAATTGAACTAGTCCCTTCACACCAGACAAAAAGCAAAGGGCCCCATAAAAAAGGGAAGTTGCCACAATCCTTCCTTCCCTCTTTATCAGTGCGCTTTCCGTATTGGAAAGAAGAAAATGGGTTGGCATCTTAAGCAAGTAGTACCCCATTTTCAAAAAAGCAACGGCAAAAACAACGGCTGTTGCTAATGCCACCTTGATAGCAACATCCCGGCAGTAAGACGAAGCCCTCACCTCATCAGAATCAAATAATTTATATAAATTGCCTGTCTCATGGTCTAAGAGGCTAACATGTTCGCTGCTTCCCTCTTGCAAGTCCTGGACAAGCACCTTCTGCCATCTGTCATCTACGCAATTACAAGAAACATTCATGGCATAAAAGCCTAGCATAACTGCGCCTTTTGAAACTAGGCTTTTGTTAAGCTACCGCTGACTGACAGGGGGTCGCAAAATTTCTGATAAGACAATAAGTTCTTTTTTTGCTTTTGACCGGACAAGTCGCTGAATACGTGTAGAGGCACTGGCAGCAGACGCGAGAGGTTTTGTTTTTATTTTATTTGAAACCAGAGGCTTTCTCTTTGCTGCCTTATCAGTAAGAGGAGGCGATGTTTGCTTTAACCTAGGATGCATATTTTCTTTAGACTTGTTTTTACGCCCTGAGCGCAGCCAGTAGGACAGAGCAAAAACGGCTATAAAAAGGATAATACCTATCTTATCGATTATGTGAGCCCCTTCCATTGCTTTATTCTTCCTCTTTTGACAAAGCATTACGCATGTTGGTGTCTGCCTTGACATTGTTCATTCTATAATAGTCCATTACTCCTAAGTGCCCTTTTGTAAAGGCCTCCGCGATAGCTTTTGGAATATTGGCCTCTTCTTCTACCACCTTAGCGCGCATTTCTTGTTCTGTTGCTACCGCCATGGCCCGCTTTTTCTCGGCATTTGCCTGCGCAATCTGTTTATCTGACTCTGCCTGATCGGCTCGCAACTTAGCGCCAATATTATCCCCTACACTAATGTCAGCAATGTCAATAGAGAGAATTTCAAAAGCAGTCTGTGCATCTAAACCTTTGTCTAAAACAAGTTGCGTAATAACTTGTGGAGCTGCTAGCACCGCAGAATGCGACTCAGACGCTCCAATAGCATTTACAATCCCTTCTCCCACTCGAGCAATCACCGTATCTTCTGTAGCGCCACCCACAAGCTGCCGGATATTTGTCCTTACAGTCACGCGAGCACGACACAGCAGCTGAATACCATCTTTGGCAACAGCGGTAATATAAATATTGCGATCAGGCGACGGACAATCAATAACTTTGGGATTAACCGATGTTCTTACTGCATCTAGAATATTTCTCCCCGCAAGATCAATAGCCGTTGCTTGGCGCCAATCCAGTGCAATGTTTGCCTTATCTGCTGCAATCATCGCAGCTACAACGTCTAATACCCGTCCACCAGCAAGATAGTGGGTCTCAAGATCTGCTACGGAAATGTCTTTTAGCCCTGCTTTGTACGAATTAATGCGCGCGTTGACAATAATACGGGGAGGAATCTTTCTCAGACTCATTCCTATAATGTTAAACAAAGCAATAGGAGTACCCGAGACAAAAGCTTGAAACCATAGGCTAATATACCGCCCTATGATCCCAAAAAAGAGAATGACGATTAGGGCAATTAAAATAATGAATACAGAAATGCCTAACGTAAAATCCATATCTAAAATCCTTATTTTTCTACTTTAACAATAAAACGGGCTCCTTCTCCCCCTATTATCCGCACTTTAGACCCCTTGGGAATAAATCTACCTTGGGAAACTGCCTGAAACAGTTCTCCATCTACTTCAATGTGGCCTGAGGGAGTGAAATTGGAGGTAGCAGTGGCTATCTTTCCAATCAAACGCTCTTCGAAACGGGGGGCTTGGTAGCCTGACTGATCTTTCGAGAGATAGACCGTCTGATGCTTACCCGATGCTTTTACCTTCTTTAAAGCAAGCGCTATACTCAAACCACATAGTAGACTGAAAACGGCCGCATAGAGTAAAACTACCAAAAGCGAGTGGCTCATAGAAAATAGGATCACTCCCGCAAGCAGAGCAAGAATACCTAAAGCGGCTGCAATACCACCTGGCAGAAAAAATTCTAAATAAATAAAGACAAGACCTGCAAAGCCAAGAAAAATGGGAACCAGCATCACTCTTTTATCTTCTTTACAATCAATTTATTCCCTTCGATACGGAGTACCTCAACATTTTCGTTCGCTTCGATAAACCCTCCCAGGGAGACGGCATCAAATGTCTGCCCTTCAATTTCTACCCTACCAAAAGGATACAACGGCGTCAGAGTTACTCCTTCGCTTTTCAGCCGAGGCATTTTTTCTTGCAAAGGGCGCGCTTTTTCTACGCTTGGCTCTTTTGTTAAAACAATCTTACTCCACGTTAAAAGGCGCTTTGATCCAAATCGACTGAACAAAACAAGAAAGGCTGCGGCTATTATAACGCCTAGGGCTAAATAAGCCAAACGCATTAACCACCCTTGCGCAATTAAATCCCAAGAGGGGGCGGACAAACCTCTGATACCAGGAAGTAACAAAGCAAATAATCCTAGGAGGGTTATAAAAATCCCTATTATTCCTACAAAGCCAAACCCCGGAATGACAAAGATTTCAAGTGCAATAAACAAAGCCCCTGCTAAAAGTGCCAAAATCTCTAAACTTCCCGCAGCATAGACGGAAAAACTTGAGACCAAGATAAGCGCTAAACATAAAATGGCAAAGCTTCCCATAACGCCAAATCCCGGCGTATGTATTTCTAAATAAGCGCCAACAATGAGCCCAATAAGTAACAGAGCGGAAACAAGTGGGTGTGACAAAAAAGTAAAAAAAGTAACCTTCCAATTCACGTAATTGAGGATGATGGCATTGGGAATTTTTGCTAAAACGGGGTTTGTAAAAGCAAGCATCTTCTTAGCAGGCCACCGATTTTGCTCTCTTTCAGCTTGAGTAATCGTTGGCAGCGCCTGATCAACAACAGAAAAATCACTTACCTTAAAATCGATAAGCTCCTTCGCACTCAATGTTAAGAGCTTGCCTTGCCCTGAAATCACCGTGTCTTTATTTGGACCGGTCAAGACAAGCGCTTCCTGCCCATCTAAACGAACAATTTTTTTGTCTCGCAGGACAAGTAAAATATCTTTATCCACCATGGCTTCTGCAATCAAGGGATCGCGATGATAAAAAGAGGCTAGATTGGCCATTTCAGCACGAAGGGCAGAATTGACTTTTTCAGAGGCACTTTGCATGGACGTCCCATCAGAAACGACCGGCTCAGCGGCTCCCATTATGGAAGAAGGGGTGCTACCGATAAAGCGACATCCATATGCTAACATAGCCCCCGCAGAAATGGCCCAGTCATTGATAAAGGCAAGCGTCGGTATGTGATGCTCCTGATCCCATTTATGCAAAAGTTGGATAATCTTTATGGTTGACAACACTTCGCCTCCAGGTGTGTTGAGATCAAGCAGGACAAAGCAAGCCTTGCGCTTTAAATACTCTTCCAGAGCAAATTTTACATAAATATACGTGGCCTGGTTAATAGGGTGATCGATGCCAATCGACAGATAACCAATATTATTATTCCCTTTCTCATGCACCTGCACAGAGTGAAAAAACTTTTTTTGAAATGCGTCTTCTTGACGAATAGCGGCTTGAAAGTCTTTTTCTTCAACAACGTTATCTACCAAGTTGAGCTGCTGGAGCTGGCTTAAATTGGCAATGAAGCGATCTACCTGGTCATGACCTGACTCCAATGCAAGCTGCGATACTAAAACAACAGATGGATCGATCATCGCCTCTGACAACTGCTTAAGTGTTGCAGCATGGATGCGATCCGCGTTTAAAACATCGTCAAAAACCGCGCGTAAAGAGTCCAAATTAGGGGGAGGAGCCACACCATAAATGACATCGCCCCAAGCAACAGAAGAGGTGACATAAAGCGTATCTGATAAAAAAGGAAAAATTGCTCCTGGCCCAACCGCTATATGATCGATGTAAACCGTCAAAGGCAAATGGTAGCGCTTTTTGACTTCCATTAGCATTTTTGCAAAAGCAATAACTGCTTCCAAATCCCCTCCGGAAGAAGCAACGCGCAAAACCAAAGCATCTATCCCGTTTTCATGCGACAGATGAGAGAGCAAGGTGTCTTCTACGCTCGACAGCTGTATCTTCTCAAGATATCCCTCTAAAGAGAATAAAAAAGGATTAGCGCGCAAAGGCAATAAGAAAAGCCAGAAAAAAAGGGTAAGAAATGCTTTCTTCATTTTAATTGGTCAATCCAATTTAGAATAACGTTTTGGGCATGCAGCAAATGCTCGGGCGTGTGACTCATGGAGAGAAAAGCAGTTTCAAACGGACTTGGAGGAAAAAAGATACCTTCTTCAAAAAGATGGGAAAAAAAGCTTTTAAACAACGTGGTATCTATCCCTTTTAGGTCTTCATAGCAAGTGACAGGACTTGCCGCACCTAAAAAGAAAGAAAACATGCTACCGATCCGCCTTATTTGGATAGGAAGGCAACGCTGCAACAAAATTTGCTCTATTGGTTTTAAAAACATATCTGCTTTGTGCTGCAGTGTCTCATAGAAAGCATTATCTAACTTTTCTATTGCAGCTAAAGCCGCTGCAAGGGCAATAGGAGGCGCTGCTAATGTACCTGCCTGGTATACTTCTCCGACAGGCGCTAAAGCGTCCATCACATCGAATCGACCCCCATAAACCGCCAAGGGAAATCCCCCTCCCACAATTTTTCCAAGACAAGTCAAGTCAGGAGTGATGCCAAAGTGGCCCTGTGCTCCTTCAAGACCCACACGAAAGCCAGTGATGACCTCATCAAAAATGAGAATGGCCCCCACTTTTTCTGTTTCTTCTCGAAGCATTTCTAAAAACGCCTTAGTGCCAGGAACGACCCCCATATTTCCTGCAATAGGTTCGACAATAACAGCAGCTAATCGATCACGGTGGAGGCGAATGGCTTCCCGCACCTTGACAACATCGTTGAAGGGCAAACTTAAAGTATTTGCAACAAAATCTTGAATAACACCCTTGGAAGAGGCTTGGCTCAAATGCGCTACCCCTGATCCTGCTTGTACGAGAAGGTGGTCTACATGACCGTGGTAGTGCCCATTAAACTTTATAACGAGTGGGCGCCCTGTCACTCCTCTAGCCAAACGCAATGCGCTCATGGTTGCTTCTGTCCCAGAACAAACAACGCGCAGTTTTTCTAAAGAAGGCAAGAGCGCTACCAACTTCGTTGCAAAAGTGACTTCTAAAGGGGTAATCGCGCCGTAAGAATTACCAAAACAGAGTTGGTCTTGAACGGCCTGAGCGATATCAGGGTCGGCATGTCCATGGATCAAAGCGCCCCAGCTACAGCAAAAATCCGTGTAGTGTCTACCATCTACATCAAAAAGCAAATCCCCTAAAGCTTTGTCTACCACTATAGGAGGGATATCTAGCCCATAAAAACTACGGACAGGAGAGTTTACCCCTCCTACCATGACTTTTTTTCCTCTTTCAAAAATTTCCCGACTTTTAAGCCTTTGACACAGCATAAATTCAACCCTCATCGAATTACCATCTTTGGAACTGTAAATCTATCGGCAAATAGATAGCAAGCACAACTTCTGCGACACTCTCAGTCTCCTAAAGAGAAACAGGAACTACTCCCACGCCTTTTTAATCGATAGGAGAACCCATATTTTTTGCAATCATGCATGGATTCTAAACTTTGATTTATATCGAAGTCAATTTTTAACACAGGACAAAAGAAGATTTCTATGTTACGCTAAGGAAACGCGCTTGATGAACACAATCATGATGAAAAAATTACCCATCGGCATTCAGAGCATACGTGAAATTCTCGAAGAAGGCCAGGCCTATGTCGACAAAACAGAGTTTGCTCTCAACCTCATCAGAGGGGGGAAACACTACTTCCTATCTCGCCCTCGACGCTTCGGAAAGTCCCTTTTCGTCAATACCTTGGAAGAGATTTTCAGAGGACACAAAGCGCTTTTCGAGGGGCTTAAAATTTACCAAAGCGACTATGATTGGCAAGAGCACCCCGTACTGCACTTCGATTTTACTCGAATAGAGAGCCGAAGCCCACTCCAGTTTGAAAATGCCTTGAAGAGAAAGCTTCAGTCGATGGCTACCCTATTCGATGAAGTGATCGATGCCCCTACAATACAGGAAGGTTTAGAAGCGCTTGTTGCTCTACTTTCAAAGCGCAATAGGGTGGTTGTTCTTGTGGACGAGTATGATAGCGCCATCATTAACAACCTGAAAACGCCTGAGATAGCGGAAAAAAACCGAGATCTCCTAAAAGACTTTTTTGCAACGCTCAAAGGACTCGACAAATACCTTAAATTTACCTTTGCAACAGGGGTGAGCAAATTTTCACAAATCTCCCTTTTTTCAGGTCCAAACAATCTCAAAGACATCACAATGGATCCCAGATATGCAGCAATGATGGGCTATACACAAGAGGAGCTAAAAAGGACTTTTTCAAAGCATATTCAGTCCATTGTTGCAAATAAAAACAAGCTAGGAGATTCCATTACAGAAAAAGCCGTTTTAGAAGAAATCCGGACTTGGTACAACGGCTACCGTTTTTCTCGGGCAGAAACGTGGGTATACAACCCCTTTTCTACCATTAACTACCTAGATGAGCAAGAAGCAAGAGCGTATTGGTATAGCACCGGAACCCCCTCTTTTCTCATTGATGAGCTTAAAAAGCATGCGCAATCGATGGTTTCCCTGGACGGCACAACAGCAACACAAGAAAAGCTCATGGACATTAGTAGCTTTCATCGCGTTGATATCGAGGCGCTTATGTATCAGACCGGGTACTTCACGATTAAAGATTATAATCCCCTTTCAAAGCGGTATGCTGTCGCTCTTCCCAATGAAGAAGTGAGAAGCGCTTTCATCTGTTCCCTCGTTCAGCACTTCGCCCCTATCACGAACTTGCGGTCTTCTCAAGAAACGGTAAAGGCCCTAGAAGCACACGATCCACGCCCTTTGTTTAAGCAGATAGAATTAGGCCTTTCAAGCTTTGCCTATCAAGTCTTTGTTGATGCAAAGGAACGCACATACCAAGCTATGCTTTTAGCAATGCTATACGGCATGGGTTTTGACCCGTTATCGGAGAGGGCAACAAACATGGGACGCATCGACGTTGTACTTAAAATTCCAAAAACGACTTATATTCTTGAACTGAAGCTAAACAATAGCGCAGACAAGGCTCTCAAACAAATCTATGCAAAACAGTACTTTAAGCCTTACACGCATAAAGGCAAACAAATTGTCATCATAGGGGCGAATTTCTCTTCAGAGTTGAGAAATGTTTCTGAATGGAAAGGAGAGCTCCTTTCAGAATCTGGAGAGAAAATCCGCAACCTTCCCTCTTAGCCTAAACTTGGGGTTTTAAGAGGGCGACAAAAGCCCCCAACGACCACCTAAATTCAACGAAGGTTTATCGCTAATTCTTCCTCCTTCCAAGGTGCCAATAAAGGTTGAGCGTAGCCAGTTATTTTTTCTACTAAATTTGTAATTTCCCGTTCTCTTTCAGAATCGCCCAATTTCTCTATCAATTCCATAAATCGAAAGATGATTTCTGATAAACGCTTAATAAATCCCGACTTTTACGAAATAGCCAAGCAATACAGTCGGTCGTAGTAAAAAGCAAGATAAGCCTAACATGCAAGGCAAACGCGCAAAACGTGTAGGCAAAACTATACACCTGAGATGATTGAAATCGTAGCAGGCCATTTGCAAAAGGAAAAACTCAATGTCGCAAAGCGTGCCAGCGGCTGCGTTGTGTTACTATCAAACTTACCCAGCAAAGGTAAGCGAATCCTGAGGTGCACTCCATGAAAAAGTCTTTAATTTTTTTGGAGGAATATTTGAACACATCGTCCACGACAACGTACTTGTAAAGGAGCTATTTAGAAACGGTATCGCATTATTCTGCATTATCTCAAGCCTCCTTATTACAAACTCTACTGTTCCGAGATGTGGTGGCAAGTGCTGGCTTGAGCGGAACTTTCCCCTAATAAAAAAACTTTGAGTTGCCCTAATTCAAAGAGTTCCTCTAAAATCTATGGCAAAGGGGTATGGATTTTTCCAAAAAATGCAAGGAGGATAGCTTGTGAGCCGATTACCACTTGGGGCAGCGCTTGTTGATTTGCAGCAGCAAATAGATGAAACACAAAGAGCTGGCGTTGTTGACTACTCAGACAAGATTAGCGACTGCAACAAAGAGGCGTCGAGCTGCCTTTTTTTAATAGGAACCATTGAGAATAGAATGAAAGAGGTAAAAGAGGGTGAGCCTATCTCTCTTTCTGATCTAGAGGGCGAAATCATCCCTGTCTACAAGAAAGCGCTCGAAGTAGTAGGTACTTTGGATCAAGCGCCCTTGGAAGATATTGACCTCGCTGCTGTTTCACAAAACGTTGCTGAAAAAATTAGAAACCATCTCACCTACTTAAAAACGTCTCGCGATGGGGAAAGCAATACGCTATTTTTATTTTTACAGCAGACGCTGCAACTCACAGATTTGATTGCCAAAACAAATGCGAAAACTGTGGAGCGCTTCTTGCGGTCTGAACGCTCTCCAATCGATGCAATGAGGCGAGGAGGGTAACTTTAATGCCTCCATCTTCTGCAAAACACATGGATCAACCAGCGTTTTTGTGCACGCTTGAGAAACTTGGAAAAAACATAAGCGCACAAGGATCCCTAACAAAACATGGTTATTCTCCGGAGGACTTTGATTGCCTGTATTCTTTAGCCTACAGTCTCTATCAATCTGGGGACTACAAGCGAGCTAGGACCGTTTTTCACCACTTGACCGTCTGTAAGCCGATGGAGGCAAAACACTGGTTTGGTTTAGCTTCTGTATTTCAGATGGAAAGAGGATATGAAAATGCGCTGACGGGGTGGAGCATGGCGGCGATGCTTGAGTCAAGTAACCCCCTCCCCCATTATCATGCAGCGGAATGCCTTTTCTCTTTGGATGAAAAAAAGGAAGGGCTCAAAGCACTTCAAGAGGTCAAAAAACGGCTAGCTCAGGGCGATCAAGAGGAGCTAAGGGAAAAGGTCGCCCTGCTAGAGGCTTCTCAAAGGCTTAAAGGGCAATCGCCATGATTCCAAGTGTTAATGAATCAACAAAAATAGGTTTTCCGCAGCCCCATAAGACCTCTTCCTCTCAACGAGGCTATGTAAGCCAAGATAGCCTTTATCGTGCCGCTGACCCAGAAAAAAATAGCGGTCCTGCTAAACCTGTTCTTCCCTTACCTGTCGAAATCATTAACTTAGTCGAACAAAATTATGCACTTTTCGAAAAAGAACTAGATTTGAGTGTCGAGCGAATGCAAAACCACTCAGCAATGCTCGTAAACATACAGCAAAAGCATATCGATGCACTGCAAAAAACAGCAGAAATTACCAAACAAGTGGACACGTGGAGTTTCATTAAAAATATTGCTACTGCACTTTTGGCAGCGGCTTCTATTGTCGTAGGCACAGCTTTACTGACAACAGGAACCGGAGGGGCGATGGTTGCTGGCGGCGTTCTTGCTCTGTCAGGAGCTTTGAGTGTGGGAGCGCTTGTCAGTGGAGAGCTCGGCGCCCGTCCTTGCGTTACAGCAGCGCTTTCTTTATCCAGCGCTGCTCTGAGCTTAATTGCTGGCGGTATCGGCTTTAAAAACTTTGCATCGAAAATACCCGAAATGATCATGACCATTGCGCAAACAGCAACTGGAATTACAAAGTCCGTTACCACCATGGGACAAGGCATTGCAAAAAGTAAAAGCCTCGAGCTAAAAAAGCTTATGGGTTTGCTCCAGGTGCATAGTGCTTTGCATTTTCAAGATGCGCAAGCGCTTGCAAGAGCTATGCGCTCTCTTGGAGAACAGCAAATAAACATAGCAAAATCGGCAGCTTTGTCTATGGAAAGGCTTCATGAAGAAGTACAAATCATTATAAATAACCAAGTATAGGAGGATAAAATAATGGCATGCACCGCTGTTACAACCGTTTTGGCAGGCCACGCAAGACAGCAAACAGAGAATAAACTTGCTGCTTTGCGGCTGGCAGACTCTGAAAAAGGAAAAATCACCTCTTCGGCCGAGGAGATTCAAAAAGGACAAGAATTTATGGCTTTTTCTATTGTTGTCTTCGGAGCGCTTTCTATGGCACTTGGCATCGCCGGCGCTGCTCTTGATGATAAACCGCTATCTTCGATGGGAGAAATGTTAGGACAGGGCGCAACGGTTGCAAATCACATAAAACAGGGCGAGCTTGTTGTAAGAGAAACGGAAAAAGACGACCACCTTACGAAAAGGCAAACAGAGCAAAAACGGCAGGACAACGCAGATCAAGAGCAGCAAAACACAAATAGCCTTGCCCGAGAGTTGCCTTCTAAAACCACGCAAAGCGCAGAAATGATCATTACCGCGCAGCTGTCTTAATACCACTTTCTAGAAAACCTTAGCTGCATTAAACTAAAAAGATCAAATACAAGTTGGAAGCATGTTGGGTTTTCTTTTCAAAAATTTACGTTTTCTTACCGTCACGGGGGACTATGTTTGCATGGTGTGGTATGTTATTGTTGCTACCATCAAGCATCCCCCGCAGTGGAAATTAATCCAAGATCAGCTATATAACGTGGGAGTGCTCTCTTTGCCAGTTGTCGCTATGACCGGCTTTTCTACTGGCCTTGTCCTCGCTGCTCAATCGTTTTTTCAGCTCGCAGATAAGGGACTTGCCGGCGCTACGGGTCTCATGGTCGGCAAGGCTATGATCACGGAGCTTGGTCCTGTACTTACAGCCTTTATGATCACGGGCAGAGTTGGCGCTGCAATGTGCGCAGAACTGGGTACAATGCGCGTTACAGAGCAGATTGACGCTTTGGAAACAATGGCAGTCAACCCTAGAGCCTACCTCGTTGCTCCCCGATTTTTAGCAGGCATTATTATGATGCCTCTACTGACAGTATTCAGCATGATAATGGGTATCTTTGGAGGGTATCTTATCGCAGTATACTTTTTCAAAATGGCGCCAGCTAATTATTTCGATCCCATGCCAACGTACATTACCCTTTTCGATCTCACAACTGGCATTGTAAAATCGCTCATTTTTGGCGTCATTATTGTCACAGTGAGTTGTTACAAGGGCATGATCACTAAAGGAGGCGCCGAAGGGGTAGGTAAATCAACGACCAATAGCGTTGTAATCTGCTATACATTTATCCTCATTACCAACTTTTTCATCACTCTAGGTCTCAATATTTTAAACGATATGATAGGATAGAGGTATGATCCGTGCTCGAAATTTATGGAAACGTTTTGGAAAGATTGAAGTCTTGAAAGGGCTCGATCTCGATATTCAAACTGGGGAGACCCTGGTGATTTTAGGAAGGTCTGGCGTTGGTAAAAGCGTTTTGCTAAAGCACATTATCGGTATCTCTAAGCCTGATGAGGGTAGCATTGATGTGGATGGAGCGCTCGTCACTGCCCTTTCTGGAGACGCGCTTTATGAAACGACTAAGAATATGGGCATGCTTTTTCAAGGGGCAGCACTTTTTGACTCTATGAATATCGCAGAAAACACCGCATTTTATCTTAATCAACATGGAGATCCAAAGACAAAGGCAAAGTATTCCAAAGGGGAAGTCAAAGATCTGGTAGACCATGCCCTGGAAATGGTAGGCTTGGAAGGCACACAAAACAAGATGCCCTCTGATTTGTCTGGAGGTATGCGTAAAAGGGCCGGACTTGCGCGTCTTATTGTTTATCACCCCTCTTACCTACTCTACGACGAACCTACAACAGGGCTAGATCCCATCACAGCCATGCAGATTAATGAACTCATCGTCAAGACGCAGCAACAGCTAAAACCAACAAGCGTTGTTGTGACACACGACATCCTTTCCGCACTGTTTGTAGCAGATCGCCTAGCACTACATAAGGAAGGAAAGATTGCTTACGTAGACACCCCAGATAACTTTCTAAAAATTGAAGACCCCATAATTGACTTTTTAAAAAAAACCATAGATCAAGATCCTCGAGAATTTAGGAGACAGCGTGAACACTAGTATGAAAAATTTACTTATTGGATTATTTGTCCTGATAGCAGGAGCGCTCATTGCTGGGATGATTCTATTTTTGGAACCTTCTGTGGGCGATGGCAAGCAGACCGTATTGATGCGCTTTTCTAACATCAATGGCATTGGGGTAGGCACACGTGTGCTTTTTGCTGGAAAGCCTATTGGAGAGGTTATTTCTATTGAGCAAATCCCCTCTGCCAGACAACAACCAACAGACGAACTTGGCCAAGTGTATTTTTATCAACTCGTGTTGCATGTTGACTCCAATGCTAAAATTTACACGACAGATGAATTCACAATCCAGACGCTTGGTCTTTTAGGGGAAAAATCTATTGCCATTATTCCAAGAGCTCCTCCAAAGGGAGTCACACCTAAGCGCGTTACAGACAAAACCCCCGTCTATGCCGATTCTATCGATCCTTTGGAGATGACGATTAATGAGATCTCTTCTCTTTCTGAAAAGATGGAAGATACAATTGACCGGATAAACCATTGGATCGATGAGCATGGCCCAGCCCTTGGATGCGCTATCCGCTCTTTTGATAATGTTATGCAGGAGGCAGGGAAAACAATCGAGGCTATCAATCAGACCGAACTTGTCTATAAGGTTAACGATGGAGTGACAAGTTTTACAAATACTGTTGACCATATGAATGCGCTACTTAACTACTTTGAGCAAAAGGGCACGTTTGCAAGCTTTGCAAGCGCAATCCGCAATATAGACCTGTCTTCAGATGACCTGCGCCACATTACTGATCGACTAAACAAAGGACAGGGAACGCTTGGCAAGCTGTTTGCAGACGATGAAACCTATTTAAGAATCACTGCTATTTTGAGCAAAGCAGACACTTTGATGAATGACATCAATCACTATGGTTTGATGTTTAATATGAATAAGGAATGGCAACGGACACGATTAAAGCAAATTACCTTTCTCAACGCCCTAAGTACACCACAAGCTTTTCGAGACTATTTCGAAAGAGAAGTCGACTTAATTAATACAACGATGTCAAGGCTATCCATGTTGGTAGAAAAGGCAGAAAATCAGCCCTACAGAGAAAAGGTACTGGAATCCCCTTCTTTCCAAAAAGATTTTGCAGAGCTTATGCGTCTTACACAAACATTACTTGATAACCTCAGACTCTATAATGAAGAGCTTTCCAATGCCAAGCAGTAGATGCCCCTGCTTAAAGTACTGTATCTGGCAGTCGGAGATATTCACCAAAAAGTGGACAATGCCGCGCTGGAATTGGCAAGAAATTATATCCCACCTTTCGCGCTTCATTGCTGGGCATGCGATTGCAGCGTTTACACAGTTAAGTGCACAGGCTCGTATCCTTTGTGCTTATCAAATGGTAGCAAGATCAGCTCTTGCAAATCAACTTCAGCATATTTAGCCGCATGATCGCCATAAGCAGCCGATACCACGCGCTCACCGCTTTGCAGTTTTAATATGGCGCTTTCAATTTGCGCTAAATGTCAGTGTTATACATTGCCCATTCTCTTAAATTTCCTAAAATTCCACCCTTCTTAGGAATGACATTCAAAAACTGGCCATAAAGCGCTTGCTGGCGGTACTGATATTTTGAGTTGATTTATCGCTGAATAGATATTATAATATCTATTATAAGAATAAATAGCAGATAAGGGTTATTATGATATCAATGAAATCGCCATTTGAGATGGCTAATGAAATTGCTAAAAAAGCTCAAGAGAAGCGCTTGAAACTCAATCTAAGTCAGCAAACTCTGTCCGAAAAATCAGGGGTAAGTTATGGCACGTTGAAGAAGTTTGAGCAAAAAGGGCAAATATCATTGGAGTCATTACTGAAGATTGCCCTGGCACTGGGTGAGATGGATAAGTTTGACCACCTTTTTGCTAAAACAGATGATAAATTACCTGCTTCTCTCGATGAGCTTTTAGATGACACCCCTAGAAAAAGAGGCCGCAAATGAAATTTAATCCTGTAAAAATCGTCCATGTTTACTACAAACCCATGGAGGATAAAATTTTTGTTGGTAGATTGGCTCTTAATAATAGAAAGCTTTTTTTTGAATATGATGCGAGTTTTATAGAAACCGGTCTTAATTTATCTCCATTCAAATTACCCCTTAAATCCGGTGTAATAGCAGGAGATGATTTTACTTTTGATGGTTTGTTTGGTGTTTTTAATGATTCCTTGCCGGATGGTTGGGGAAGATTGTTGCTAGACCGCGCACTCATCAAACACAACATCAATCCTGGTAGCCTGTCTGCACTTGATAGGCTTTGTTTTGTAGGCTCTCATGGCATGGGAGCTTTAATCTACGAACCGGAGATAGAGCATGCGCCAAATATTTCGCATGAATCTTTAGATGAAATTGCTGAAGAAATCGCTGAATATCAAGAGCATGACAATGATAAATATGTTGAGGATTTACTAAACCTTGCCGGTTCTTCAGCAGGTGCACGACCAAAAGTTTTAATACATATTGATGATGAGCATTGGCTAATTAAATTTCCGTCTCACTTAGATCCAAAAGATATCGGCGCAATTGAATATGCCTATCATCTTATGGCTAGGGATGCAGGACTTGAGTTGCCGAAAGCTAAATTATTTCCGGCGCGCAAAGGTCTTGGTTTTTTTGGAACTAAACGATTTGATAAAACAGATCATTCCAGAGTTCACATGCATACAATAAGTGGACTCCTACATGCCGATCATAGAACCCCAAGCCTTGACTATGAAATGATCATGAAAGCAACCATGCATTTAACTAAGGACATGAAGGAATGCGAAAAACAATACAGAGGCTGCGTGTTCAATGTCTTAAGTCATAACCGCGATGATCACTCTAAAAACTTTTCCTTTTTAATGGATCCAAATGGTGTTTGGCGAGTTTCTCCTTCTTACGATTTAACCTTTTCTTCGGGGCCAAGCGCGGAGCATTGCTCAATGGTAATGGGCGTGGGTAAAAACCCTGGCATCAAGCAGCTGTTGGAGCTGGCTAAAATCAGTAATATAAAAAAATCCGATGCGCTTACAATCCTTGATGAGGTAAAATCATCTGTATCTAAGTGGTCTAGTTTTGCTAGAGACGCCGGTGTCAGTACTGCAAGTAGTAAATTGATTGATTCAGCTATAGCAAAAATAATCAAAGATAATTTTTAAACGCCTCTTATCCATTTGCTTTTGACTATCTTGGGTCTGGGTTTACTCGCTAAAATCCGAGACTTGGTTTCACTTACCCACCACAAAATGTTTGGTAGGGAACTCCAAATTCATCCGCTACTACCCTCATACACCTATTCGAATTCAGATAAACTTCTACACAACCCATCTTAAGCTGTCTGTCGTATACACAGTCGAGTGCACAGGCTCAACGTCGCTTGAAAGTTAGGTCTTACACTTATGCAACATCTCTTAAGCATTCAACTCTACATCCCTCTCGGGATTCTTCTGGTTTGAGACAAATTGCCTGCAAAACGTGGACCATTTCTCCACACATTGCTTTTTATCTTCTTGAGTTCTTCTTCTTTCAAATACCCTGCTATGATTTCAATCATCTCAGGTGTCATAATTTTGCTTACACGTTTCGCGCGTTTACCTCGCGCGATGAGCTTGTCTCGCTCTACGCTGACTATCCGATCGATGGTCTGCCACGACCGATTGTATTTCTTAGCTATCTCATATTTGCTGAGACCTTCTAAAAAATAAGCCTTTCTTATTTTGTTGACTTCATCCATTCTTAGCATACCTTTGGCCTCAATGTTAACGGTTTTGTGGCGTTCATAGTCTATGAACTTTTTCGTTAACCTTCGAGGCCTTTTTCGTTTGAGCGGACTCTCACTTTTACGTCGCGCCCTATCTCACTTTTAGTATGCGCAATACACGGCATGAGCCCTCTCGATTCTTGGGGTGTATCGGGAATTTATAGGTTGTAAGCTCTTTTTGGACCCCAGATAGGGTCCCCTTCTAAGCCTGGACAGGTTATAATGAAGACTTAAGGCTGAAAAATAATTCTTCAAAGTAAATCTTTTTCTCCATAAAATCTATCTCT
>JAUIKQ010000027.1 GCA_030430655.1 Chlamydiia bacterium | reverse complement strand
TCACTACAGCCGCTTTTCCATTGCTTGCCCCCTCGTCTTCCTTTGTCTCCTTCTTGCCCCCACCAATCTTAATCGTCTTGGTGTCAACTACAGGCCGCTTCAACACAGGCCGCATTTCTCGAGTCTCAATAACTTGGTAATCGCTTATCGGTAACAAAAAAGACTTCGGCTTTTCAAGAGAGCGAAAAAAATAAGATGTACCAAAGGAAACTACTTCCACCGCATCTACGACATAAGCCTCCCCATCTTCTAAAACATGGCTGTTTCTCAAAGTAAGTTGGAACCCTTCTTTCGGGGTGATAATAGTCTCTATAATAGGTTCACGTGTAAAATGCACAAAATCCTCTAATATGTGTGTTAATTTTTTGATGCCATATAAAGAATTAAATCAAGTAAACGGGCCGAATACCCAATCTCATTATCATACCATCCAATCAATTTAAAAAAATTCTTATTTAGTGCTATGCCAGCTCCTCTATCAAAAATACAGGAATGTCTATCCCCAATAAAGTCAGAAGAAACGACCGCTTCTTCTGTGCAAGATAAAATGTTTTTTAAATGGCCCTGAGATGCTTCTTGCATAGCTGTAAAAATCGTGTCATACTCCGTTGGCTTCGTTAAACGCACTGTTAAATCCACAACGGATACATCAGAAACAGGTACGCGAAATGCCATGCCGGTCAGCTTCCCTTCCAACGCAGGCAGGCACTTTGTTACCGCTTTTGCAGCACCAGTGCTCGCTGGAATGGTGTTGAAAAAGGCAGATCTCCCTCCTCGAAAATCTTTATGCGAAGGCCCGTCTTGGGAAGGTTGGCTTGCAGTAATAGCATGCACTGTAGTCATCAACCCTTCTTCTATGCCAAAACTATCTAGTAATACTTTAGCCATGGGCGCCAAGGCGTTAGTAGTGCACGATGCATTCGAAACCACAGCGTCTGTCTTAGGATTGAAACGTGTGTGATTCACCCCCATAACAAAAATGGGTACCGCATCTTTCGGTGGAGCGGATATCACTACATACCTCGCGCCTGCCTCAAGGTGCTTGCTAGCTTCCTTTTTATGCGTAAACAACCCGGTCGACTCAATCACAAAATCTATGTTGTGTTTCCCCCAAGGTAGCTGGGACGGATCTTTCTGAGAATAGACTAAAATCTCTTGTCCATTCACTGAAAGCGCATCGTCACTATAACTAACCGCATAAGGCAAACGCCCATGTATCGTGTCATGCTTGCAAAGGTAGGCGAGATTTTTAGGAGAAACTAAGTCATTAATGGCAACTATCTGACAGTCAGGATAGTGCTGAAGGGCTACTCTTAAAACACTTCGGCCAATGCGACCAAATCCATTGATGCCAATACGAACCGCCATAACTAAACTCCTGTGTAACGTTGAAAAAGCTTCACGCAGTCCACCTAGCCGCCTCGCTGCATGATTACCTGACTTAAAAAGTCACGCTTTCGCCCGTTATACCATAGGACAATTATAAATTTCGACAGAAGAATGCCTATATGTACTCAACCAGACAAAGTGAAGAGTTATCACCAACGCGGTATCCCATTTTAGTGATTCTTGTATACCCACCTTGCCGCTCTTTATAACGCTCCGCCAATACTTTTAGCTTTGGCAAAACTTTCCTGTCTCTGTTGTACGCACGAGTATCCGCACTTGTCTTGACCAAACGCCTTTCTTTACACGTCAACTGATTATACCGCACCATCAATTTTGCGATAAGACGCCGATCGGCTGCAAGCGTTCCCTGTTTAGCTAAGGTGATCATTCGATCGGCATACCGCCTTAGTTCCTTCGCCTTTGCCTCCGTTGTCTCTATTTTTCCATCGTCAATCAGCGATTTTAATAGATTCGCCATTAAACAGCGTCTATGGGAAGCTGTCCTACTGAATTTGCTACTGTGTTTTCCATGTCTCATGATGTTTCTATTCCTGCTTTTTCTTGAAGATACTCCTGAATGACCTCTTTTACGTTGGATACGTCAATGGAATATCGGCTTAAATCCATCCCAAGCGAAAGCCCCATACGTTCTAGCTTTTCCTTGATTTCGTAAAGAGACTTTTTCCCAAAATTCCTAAAGCGAAGCATATCAGACTCCGGCATGACAACAAGCTCACCAATGGTCTCTATGTTAGCCAAAGCCAAGCAGTTGGTCGAACGAACAGATAATTCAATCTCATTGATTTTTAAGGCTAGCTTCGCAAGAAGGGTTTCCCTATCTCCATCTTCTTGCACTTCTTCCACTTCAAATACCAAAGGAATAAATTGCAAAGTATCGAAAATCTGAAAATGGCTTACACCAATTTGTGTTGCAAACGTCAAGGCTTCTTCGGGTGTGATCCGACCATCGGTAGTCACTTCTAATACCAATCGATCGAAATCTGTATCTTGCCCCACACGCGTATTCTCAATGTGGTAATTGACTAAGCGAACCGGAGAAAAACAACTATCAATGATAATTTCATCAACGACTTTTTCCGCTACTTTGTGACGCTCAGAAGCTACATACCCCCTGCCCACAGCAATCTTTAATGCTACTTTTCGATGCATCGGCCGCGTAGCCGTGAAAAGATGTAAATCAGGATTTACAACTTCAAAATGGCTATCTGCAACAACATCTTTCAACCGTACACTATACTGCCCACCACTTTCTTGCAACATCTCGTCCGTTACTTCTACCTCTTTCGTCACCAGGCTTAAACGGCTTTTGCCATCGTCCATAGAGGGAAGGTAACGCAAAAGCGCACGCTTAAAATTCAAGATGATATGCGTCATATCCTCCACAATGCCCTCAATAGCCATGTACTCGTGAGGCACTCCTTCAATTTTAATGGATATGATAGCTGGAGCTTCTAAAGCTGTTAACATAATACGCCGCAAAGCATTACCTACCGTGTGGCCAAAACCTCTCTCAAAGGGTTCTGCAAGGAAACGAACAAAAGTATCTCGCTGCTCTGCTCTATCCACTTTAACCTTGGTGGGCATTTCAAACTTGCCATACCTAACTGTCATAACAGGCTCTCTCTCCTCTGATATAGAAAATAATCCAATACTCGCTAAAAAGGAGTAATTGTTTTGTTTGTAATTTAAACGCGTCGCCTCTTTCTAGAACGACATCCATTATGGGGCACCGGAGTGCAATCTGTAATCAGCGCTATTGTAATGCCAGAGCTTTGTAATCCACGAACCGCAGATTCTCTTCCAGCTCCAGGCCCCTTTAACCTTACCTCTACTTCCTTCAATCCATAGGTGTTCATCGCAGACTTCACAGCATCCTGAGCAGCAACGCTCGCCGCAAACGCAGAAGACTTCCTCGAACCCGAAAAGTTCACCTTCCCAGCAGAGGCCCAAGCAATAACTTTTCCAGAAGGATCGGTGACAGTGACGATCGTGTTGTTAAATGTTGCCTTTACATGCGCTATGCCACTCGGAACCGACCTTACTTTCTTCCGCCCAGCCGACGCCTTCTTCCCTTTCATTTCCTGTTTTGCCATCTATCTATACCCTAAATTTATTTCTTTTTCCCAGCGACAGTCTTTTTCTTGCCCTTGCGCGTACGCGCGTTGCAGCGCGTCCTCTGCCCTCTAGCAGGCAGTCCTACGCGATGCCTCATTCCCCGATAGCTGTTGATATTGATAAGCCGCTTGATGTTATTCTGTACCTGGCGACGTAAATCCCCCTCGACTACGTACTCAGACTGCAATAGTTTGTTTAACTCAGCAACCTGCTCGTCGCTGAGCTTGGAAGCCAACATGTCTGGGTTAAAACCCAGTCGCTGAATGATTTCACCCGATTTCGCCCGACCAACCCCATAGATGTAAGTCAAACTAATCAGTAATCGCTTGTTCTTTGGAATATCAATTCCAATAATCCTAGGCATGTGCCGTTCCTTTCTTTAAATACATACTAATTTATTCCAATGCCAATCCAAAAAGAGTTAAGCCCTAAAATCCTACAAAGCAGCGAGAAGTCACACTACTTGAATTAGGCCATTTTACCAAAGCTATCTGTTGTGTTCAATCATATTCTCGATAAAGATTTTTTCTTTGTCATAAATCCATCGTACTTCTTCATTACCAAGTGGGAATCAATTTGCTTGGTGGTATCCAACGCCACACCTACCAAGATCAGAAGAGAGGTTCCTCCAAAAAAATGACTTGTCGCAGCGTCTAACCCAAGTAGCTTTCCCATCAGCGTTGGTAGTATGGCAATAATAGCCAAAAATATAGCACCAGAAAAGGTAATGCGACTCATTGTCTTTTCTAAGTACTGCTGCGTCGGTTTCCCCTGACGAATACCCGGTATGAAAGCTCCATTTCTTTTCATGTCAGAGGCAATCTGCTCCGGATGAAACTGCGTTGCTGTCCAAAAATAGGTAAAAAACAAAATTAACAATACGTACAAGACGGTATGCAGCCATGTTCCTGGAGAAAGATAGGCAGCAATGTTTCCTCCATGCGCGCGGCTGATAAACTGCGCAATTGTCCCTGGAAAAAGTAGCAGCGAGGAAGCAAAAATAACAGGAATCACTCCCGCATAGTTCAGCTTCAGCGGAATATGGGAGCTGCCTCCCTGCCTTTCAAATCGTCCTACAACACGACGGGCATACTGCAAAGGTATCTTCCTCTGCCCTTGAATGACTAAAATAGTTCCTGTAATGATGAGCACAAAAATACCAAATAACAAGCAAACGGAGGAAAAGGTTAACTGTCCTATCTCCTGAGAGTCTAAGTTGAGCTGCCGTATGATGCTCCCAATCGTCGAGGGAAGAGAAGACAGGATGCCTAAAGCAATAATTAAACTCACTCCATTGCCGATACCCCTTTCAGTAATTTGTTCTCCAATCCACATCAAAAACATGGTCCCTGTCGTCATCGCAACAATAGTAATGAGAAAAAATAACCAAGGCACTCCAAAGGCCTGAACATTCAGCACCGGGCCCAAAATAATGCCCGGATGAGAAACATTGAGCTGAAGCGTATATCTAGCAAATAAGCCCGACTGAAAAAAAGCGAGCAGTACGGTTAGGACGCGTGTCCATTTTCCAAGCTTGCGCCTACCCATCTCTTGATTCTCACGCATCTCTCTTTGAAAAGAGGGCAACAATGCCACCAAGAGCTGCATGATAATCGATGCCGAAATATAAGGCATTACACCCAGAGCAATAATAGTCATCTGCGCAAAAGCCCCGCCAGAAAAAATATCTACCAGCTGAAAAAGGTTTTGCCCTCCCCCTGTTGCATAGCGAAACATTTGCTCTGCCCGCTGACTATTGATAGCAGGCACGGGAATAAAAGCGCCGATCCGACAAACGATCAACAGGAAAGTCGTGAAAAGCACCCTCTCCTTTAATTCCTGAGTGGCAACGATTTTTTTTATCGCATTAAACATTTTTAGCCCCAAGGTAGCTATTTTTGGCTGCGCTTACATTGAAATAAATTTTTGGGTAAAACCAAAAATCCATTTTAAGAGATCAACGTATACTCTATCTTTGTTTCTTCTAATTTTTCAATAGCTTTTTTCGAGAAGGCATGCGCCTGAATGGTGACTTTCTTTGTCAGTAGGCCATCGCTTAGTATTTTGACACGCCCTTTATACGCATCTACAGGACACCCCTTTTGTTTCAAAGAGGTCGCATCAACAGCATCCCCATCTTTGAACAACGCTTCGATTTGCCCTAAATTGATACCATAGTAACGGACTTTAAAACGTGCATTCGAAAATCCTCTTGTCGGAAGTTTTTGGTACAAAGGAAGCTGCCCTCCTTCTTTTCCATAACGTCTCTTATAACCAGAACGGGATTTGTCCCCTTTGTGCCCCCGAGTGGAAGTCTTGCCCATTCCAGAGCCTACTCCCCTTCCTACACGCTTACGCGACTTCCTATCGTAGGTATCATTCACTAAACTTGAAAGGTCCATGCTATCCTCGCGATGCTAAAAAATCTTTTCTACTTCTTAACTGCATTAAAGCAGCGATGGTCGCCCTTACTTGGTTCATGGGATTATTTGCACCAATGCTTTTTGCCACTATGTCTTTTATCCCCCCAAGCTCCAATACCGCTCGCATTTTCGATCCAGCAATAACGCCAGCCCCTTCAGGAGCAGGCTTCAACAAAATAACAGCTCCGTCCCACTTCATTAAAATCTCATGAGGAATCGTCGTACCTTCTCTTTCAAAAGAAGTCATGTTTCTTCGCGCATCTTCACCGGCTTTTCGGATGGCATCAGCCACTTCGTTCGCTTTGGCAAAGCCAATGCCAATACTGCCTTGCATGTCACCTGCAATGACCAGTGCCGAAAAGCTAAACTTACGCCCGCCTTTGACGACCTTGGAACACCTATTGATATACAAAACCTTTTCTTCGACTTCACTCGACCTTTGCTGGTTTGGCTCTTTTTTCTCCTGACTCATTTTCTCATTCCTTTAAAATTGAAGGCCGCCTTCTCTAGCAGCATCTGCGGCGCGTGCCAACAGGCCATGGTATTTATAGCGCCCCCTGTCAAAAACTACTTTCTGAATATTTTTCTCTTTAGCCCGCTTTGCCAGCTCTGCTCCAATATGCGCTGCTGCCGCCGTCGACTTCTTTCCAAATGCACTTCCCCTAAGCTCCTTAGAAGCCGTGCTTAAGGATACCAATGTCTTTCCCTCTTCATCGTTGATAATTTGTGCATGCAGATGGCAGTTGGTTTTGCAAACGCTGAAGCGAGGCCTTAAGGCTGTACCCTTTAGCCGCTTGCGCACTCTTAGCTGGCGCCGCTTTCTCTGGCCATTTCTTTTTTCCAGTTCTTTCAACATAATTACCCTATTTTCCTTTAGCTGCCTTTCCAGCTTTCTTACGCACATACTCATCAACGTAACGCACTCCTTTCCCCTTGTAAGGCTCCGGAGGACGCAAAGAGCGCACATCAGCAGCAAACTGACCAACTAGCTGCTTATCTATTCCAGCAACTGTGATCTGTGTGCTTTTTTCCACGCTAACCGTAAGCCCTTGGGGAATAGAAACAGAAGCTGGATGCGAAAACCCAAGCTGTAAATCTAATGTGTCTTTCGTCACAGTAGCCCGATACCCCACTCCAATCAAAGTGAGCTTTTTTTCAAAACCTGAAGACACACCAGTAATGGCATTCCTAATGAGGGAATGGTACAGGCCATAAAAAGACTTATTCACTGCTTTGCGCTGATGAAATTTTAATATCACCCTATCGCTCTCTACCGTAGCTTCAAGAGCCTGTGGAAGCACCAGCTCAATTGTTCCTTTGCCTCCCTTCACGGTAAGGGTGGTTTCTTTTACTGACACCTCTACTTTTCCAGGTAGATTGATGGGAGTTTTTCCTAGTCGAGACATATTTCAATACCTTCATTCCTTACTCGTTTACCAAACACTAAAGAGCAGTTCTCCGCCTATTTTTAACTCGCGCGCTTTTTCTCCACTCATCACTCCTTGCGATGTGGAAAGAACGGTTAAACCAAGGCCACTCATAACATGGGGAATGGCTTTACTTTTCACATAAAAACGTTGGCCACATTTCGAAAGCCGTTTTAATTGATGAATCACAGGCCCATGCTTGACCCCTTTCCTATATTTGAGAAATAAACGCACTCTATACGACTTTTCGTCTTCAATATGATCCTTGATGTAGCCCGCTTCCGCCAAAACTTTCGCAATAGCTATATTCATCCTCGAATAGCGTGCATCAACATACTTGTGCTTAGCTCTTGAAGCATTTCTTATTCTTGTCAAAAGATCTGCAATTTCGTCTGTCGTACTCATCCTTTAGCCGCTCCTTTTTCTTGCCGTTGAAAAGGCATCCCTAACAAAGATAATAATTCTAAGCACTCTGCGTCACTGCTTGCGCTCGTCACAAAAGTAATGTTCATCCCCTGTTCTCTTTTTACTGCATCCAGATTGACTTCTGGAAACACCTGCTGGTCAGAAAGGCCTACCGAATAGGCACCTCTACCATCCCCTTTCCGCTTAAACCCTCGAAAATCTCGGATGCGAGGGGAAACAATGTTAACAAACCGATCTAAGAAATCATACATTCTTTTGCCGCGAAGTGTGACTTTCAAGCCAATAGGATATCCTTCCCTTAACTTAAAGTTGGAAATGGATCGCTTCGCTTTTGTCAAAACAGGCTTTTGTCCAGATAATGCTGTGAGCTCTTTTACACAATCTTGAAGTATGTTTTTGTCCTTCACTGCCTCCGCAGCCCCCATGCTAACAACCACCTTTTTTAAAGCCGGAATCAGCATCGGATTAGAATAGGCAAACCGCTCCTTCAAACTCGACTTCACCTCTTTGAGGTACTTTTCCTTTAATCTTGACATGGGTCTGTTATTTCCTTAAGTTCCTATAATTAATTTCATCTCCTCCTTTACCGATATAAAAGAGTTCTTTGGAGCCGCTTTCTGTCGTTTTTACCTTCAACTTAATACGGCTACCATCAGCGTCACAAAGCGTTACATTGGAAATGTGGATAGGACGCTCGATTTCAATAATTTCTGCGCGACCTTCCTGGGTTTGCTTTTTGAGGTGTTTTTTTCGAACATTCACTCCCCGCACTAAAACCCGATCCCCTTTTCGGCACATAACCTCACCAATCACGCCTTTATCGTTGCCAGCAATCACACGTACCTTATCCCCTTTTCTAACCCACATGTTTATCTCCCCTATATCACTTCTGGTGCTAACGAGCTAATCTTTATAAACCCACTATCTCTTAGCTCTCGAGCTATGGGTCCAAAAATCCGTGTTCCCTTAGGATTGAGTTTATCGTCAATTAATACGCAGCTGTTGTCATAAAATTTGAGCACGGATCCGTCAGGTCTACCAATTGCCCCCTTTGTACGTACAATGACCGCACGCACCACATCTCCCTTTTTAATGCTCGACTTGGGGTCTACTTCCTTCACAGAACATACAATCACGTCGCCAACTCTCGCATAACGCCGTCTGGTTCCTTTCAGCACTTTAAAGCACTTCACACGCTTCGCACCACTGTTGTCAGCCACATCTAACTCAGTTTCTTGTTGAATCATTGTCCCTCCGATGGCTGTTGACCTATTTCTAGGACCTGCCAGCGTTTCAGTTTTGAATAGGGACGGCTTTCCTGGATCTTTACTCTACTTCCCACCGCAATAAGCGCAGAGTCTTGACAATGCGCATAGTATTTCTTTTTTCTCTGTACAGTTTTTCTGTAGCGCGGATGTGAAATCACTCTCTCCACCACTACTGTGACTGTTTTTTCCATTTTATTGGAAACTACTGTCCCTTCCTTAGTTTTTCTTTTGCTAGATATCATAAAAGCTTCCCTAATTTACCCCTTTTCGCCTCTTTTCTGTGAGTATGGTAAGAAGCCGCGCGCGGTCTTTCTTTTTTGCCTTTACCAAGTGGGGCTGATCTAATTTTCTGCTCGCGCGTAGTTGGTTTGCCAGGCGAAATAGATCCTTTGTGATCGACGCCAACTCCCCTTCCAATTCCTCCAAAGAACGTTCTCTTAACGCTTTTGCTTTTAACATACTTATACGTGCTCCAATCTTTCTACAAACCGCGTCCTAACGGGCAGTTTTGCCGCCGCCTTGGCAAGCGCCTCCCTAGCATCTTCTCTAGATACATTGCCCACTTCAAACAAAACACGACCAGGCCGAACAACAGCAACCCAATGGTCTGTTCCCCCTTTCCCTTTTCCCATCCGCGTTTCCGCCGGCTTTTTTGTAATGGGCTTATCGGGAAATATGCGAATCCATACTTTACCTTTTCGACTAAAGTGACGATTAATCGCTACACGACACGCCTCAATTTGCTGGTTTGTCAAACGCCCTCTCTCAAGGGTCTGCATGCCAAACTCCCCAAACTGAACAAACTGCCCTCTCTTCGAAAGGCCCCTCATCGATCCTTTTTGCTGCTTACGAAACTTCGATCTCGATGGTACTAAAGCCACTGCCTACCTCCTCGCCTCTTCACCCTTGTTAACCCATACTTTAATGCCGACAGAGCCATATGTTGTTTCCGCTCTAGCAGTCGCATAATCAATATTCGCTCTCAGGGTGTGTAGAGGAATCCGACCTTTCTTATACCATTCTGTTCTTGCAATTTCCGCTCCGCCCAAACGTCCCGAAATTTGCACTTTAACTCCCGCAGCACCCGCGTCCATGCAAGACTGCAGTGCTTTCTTTAGCGCTCTTCTAAAGGCTACCCTTCTTTCAATTTGCCTTGCTATGTTAACCGCCACAAGATAAGCATCTAAGTCGGGGCGCTTGATCTCCGACACTTCTACCCAAACTTCCTTTTTGGTTAACGCCGTGAGCTCCTTTTTGAGGTTTTCAATCTCAACCCCTTTTTTGCCTATGACCAATCCCGGACGCGCCGTATGCAGCGTGACTTCGATTTTTTCACTCATCCGCTTAATAGTAATTTCAGAAGTACCGACGCAAATAGACTTTTTACGCAAATAAGCACGAATCATCAGATCTTCAACAAGATGCTTCCCAAACTCCAATTTATTGGCATACCAAAACGAACGCCATTTCTTATTGACAACCAGTCTAAACCCAATTGGCGATGCTTTCTGTCCCATTAATTCCTTCCTTATTCTAAGCAGGCAAACCCACTTCAACTGTAAAATGACTCATTCTTTTCATGATAGGAACCCTTCCTCCACGACATTTTGATTTGGCTCTTTTCATCGTAGGCCCTTCATCAATCCGAACATCGAGGATGTGCAGCGCATCCCTTTGTACATCAAGCTGCTCTGCATTCGCAACCGCGCTACTCAGCGTTTTCTTAAGCAACCGACTCGCTTTAAGGGGACTGTATGAGAGCTGCACCAATGCTTCGTCTACTTTCCTTCGACGAATCAATGCAGCAGCCAAACGGGCCTTCTGCGGGCTAATTCTGACATATTTAGTGATGGCTTTCGCGCGCTTTTGCATATGTTATTCCTCTACTTCTTCGGATGTCCTTTGAAAAACCGCGTTGGGGCAAACTCTCCCAAACGATGTCCTACCATATTTTCAGAAACAAAGACCGTGATAAACTTTTTCCCGTTATGTACTTCAAAAGTGCATCCAATCATTTCCGGAGTTATCATAGAACGCCTTGACCACGTCTTGATAACGTCTTTGTGTCCGTTGGCACTTTGCTCTCTGACTTTCTTCTTGACGTGGTGATCAACAAAAGGTCCTTTTCTTAAAGATCTACTCATAGTCTTTTATCCCTACTTCTTCCTTCTATCTTTAATAATCATTGCTCTAGACTTTTTCTTTGCTCGAGTCTTCATCCCTTTTGTCTGCTTCCCCCATGGCGTGCGCGGGATATAACCATTATGTTTTCCCTCTCCCCCTCCATGTGGATGATCAACAGGGTTCATGGCCGTGCCTCTAACAGTCGGACGAATACCTTTCCAACGATTTCTTCCCGCTTTCCCTTCCACTCTAAGGGCATTTTCTGCGTTAGAAACCACACCAAACGTCGCACGGCACTGCTCATTGATCAAGCGGACTTCCCCAGAAGGCATCTTCAAGGTAACGTATCCCCCTGAGCGCGCTAATAACTGCGCTGATAAGCCAGCGGATCGAACAAGGATGCCCCCACGACCAGGATACATTTCTATGTTAT
The DNA here is from genome assembly GCA_030430655.1 of Chlamydiia bacterium. Lineage (GTDB taxonomy): Bacteria > Chlamydiota > Chlamydiia > Chlamydiales > Simkaniaceae > JAUIKQ01. The sequence continues at coordinate 5,058 of JAUIKQ010000027.1, read as the reverse complement.
GAACAACTGACCCAAGCGGCATCTCTTTCAAAGCCATAGCGCAGCCTACTTTAAAGGGGGCACTTGACCCTGAAAGCACGCTATCTCCCATCTTGAGCCCTGCGGGAGCCAAGACATAACGCTTTTCTCCATCCCGGTAGCAAATCAGTGCAATATGAGCAGACCGATTCGGATCATACTCCACTGCAGCTACTCGACCTTCAATTCCATCTTTATTCCGCTTGAAGTCGATCAAACGATAGTGACGCTTATGCCCCCCACCGCGATGATGAGAAGTAATGCGGCCATGGTGGTTTCTCCCATTCGCTCTCCGCTTAGGAGCAAGTAAACTCTTTTCGGGACCCTTCCCTTTAGCAGGTGTCAGCTCATGATTGCTAGGAAGCACAAGCTTCCTTCTTCCAGGTGTAACTGGGCGAAATTTCTTGACCATTGTCTCCTCTTCTAGCTCTCTTCTTCTATTCTATCACCACTTTCCAGCGTCACTATCGCTTTCTTAAATCCAGGACGATACCCAACGCGCCCTCTTATCCGCCGACGCTTTGGCTTCACCCGAATGGTGTTCACGCTTTTCACCTTGATTCTTTGATCTGCATAAATCGCTTCAACTGCATGCGCAATCTCGATCTTTGTCGCACTCTCTTGCACATTAAATACATACTTCGAAACTTTGCACCTTCTCAGGGAAGCATTGCTTTCTCTATCAGCCAACTCTTTTAATACTTGTGACTTCTCTGTAACACGCAAGTGCTTAATTACTTTATAAGGGTCTCGAAAGTTCATTAAACCACTCTCCTTAGTATCGCCATCAAGTCATCTATAGCATCGTCCATTACAATGATCTTATTGCTCTTCATTAAATCATAGCCACTTACACTCAACGCAGGAAGAAACTCTGTACTTGGAATATTTCTCATGCTCTGCGCAAACAATCTACACTGCACTCTAGACGCAGAGTCTTCTTCTTTTGCATAGTGCTTTCCCAGCAACAATACGCGACTGTCCATCCCTAAAGTCTTCAATAAATGTGCCGCCGTGCGGGTTTTGGGCAAATCCATGCCGCTTACAGAAAGCACACACACACTACTCGCAAGTATTTTTTCGGACAATAGACTCGCTATCACTTTTCGCCGCTCTTTTTTGTTGATCCGGACACGCTGATTAAATTTCGGCTTGGGACCAAAAACAACGGCGCCTCCTCTATACTGAGAGACAACGATGCAGCCCTGCCTCGCGTTTCCCGTCCCCTTCTGAGCAAACGGTTTTTTGCCTGTGGCCTGAATTTCACTGCGCCCTTTCGTGTTGGCACTCCACTGCCGCTTATTGCGACGGATAGCCAGAATATAATCCTTCGTCATCTGAGCACTAACCGCTTCGGTGGATACGAGCCCCTCTTCTAAAACCACCTCGCCTATCACCTCTCCACTTAAATCATATTTCTTTAAGCTAGTCACAATTACCTCTGTAAACTCTTTTTCATTGCATGTCGGATGATAACTATTCCTTCTTTAGGCCCCGGGACAGCCCCTTTTACAAGAAGGAGGTTATTTTCGACATCTACCCCGATCACTAACAGTCCTTCTACCGTTACACGCCGATTGCCCATCTGACCCGCCATACGCACCCCACCAGGCAAACACCTTCCCGGAGTCGACCGCATACCAGTGGACCCCGCTGCTCTATGAAAGCCAGATCCATGGGACGCCGGCCCTCCTTTAAAGCCATGACGCTTCATGACACCTTGAAAGCCCTTTCCTTTAGAGGTTGCTATCGTATCAACCACATCTCCCTCGGCAAAAACATCCACTCCAAACGTGTCACCTACCTTAAAATCCGCCGGATCGTCGAGACGCCATTCTAATAATTTTTTGTGGGGTTCTATAGAAGCTGCCGCATAGTGCCCTTGCAAAGGTTTTTTCACTTTGCGCTTCTTGGAATCTTTTACCTTGATGGCAGCCAACTGCAACGCCGAGTACCCATCCTTTTCTTGCGTTTTTATCTGCGCCACTACATTCGGCTCTACAAGCAAAGCAGTGCAAGCAATTGCACGACCACTCGCATCAAAAATCTGAGTCATTCCCTTTTTTCGGCCTATCATACTCCGCTTCATATCTTAAACCACGCTTTTTCAATTAAAACTTCGTCTTGTCTAAGTAAACTGTTCTCAACACAAGAAACTGAGACGCTTATCTAGATCGCTCTTTCTTCAAGCAACTCACTCAAAGTAGGCTATCAAATTTCGTGGTTTTCTCACAACTAAAATCCAATTTTCTCGTCTAAAGCGGACTTGATTATTAAAACTTCAGTTGCAACCTTTGATTTGCATGCTCAGCATAGCTATGTCATCGTACTGCGCTATTTCGCAAAATTTTACCACTTCGTCTTTAATTATTCTCGGAAAAATTTTTGCACTACAAAGATACTGCTGCTTGCATAATGTGAGTAGGCGCTGCTTTCCAAACATCTGCCCAGATACGTCATGGGCTTCTACAACGCCGTCGGTGTAAAGGAGTAAATGGTCCAAAGGGACTAGTTTGGCTGTTTTTATTTCAACGCTTTCTAGCTCCTGAGCCCCTAATGCCATCCCTTTGGTATCCAAAGCGCTAACACCTTTTTTCCCGCATAACAGCGCCGCATGGTGTCCGCAGTTTGTATATTCCAGTATTTGAGTCTTAGGGTCATAAATGCCTATCCACGCAGTTGCAAAAACACCGCTTTCTTTGGTATCTTTGCAAAAAAGTGTGTTTACGTTGCGCACAAGCTGACTTAAATTGGTAACGTAGCGAGTGCAGCTTCTTAAAATAGCGCGTAGAGAGAGCGAGTATAGGCAAGCCGAAATCCCTTTTCCGGCAACGTCCGCAATAGTAAGTAAAATTTTTTCTTCTATTTCAGTGTCCACCACATCATAAAAATCCCCACCAACGTTCGCTGCAGCTAAGAATTCAGAGCCAAATTCTAAGTTATCTTTCTGTGGGAATGTTTGCTGCAGTAAAGCGTTTTGCACTTTTTGTCCAAGTTGCAGCTCTTTGGCAAGCACTTCCCGCTCAATGCTGGCTTTTTCTCTTTCTTGCATCTGGTGATGTAAGGCGTCAACGGTCTTGTTAAATAATGCGCCTAGCTGGTTGATTTCATATCCTACTGGATCTTTTGAAAAACGCGCCTTTAAGCGCCCCTGACCGACTTGGCTTATCACACAGACTAACTGCTTCCATGGACGGACAAATCGCCTTATAAAGAAGTAGCTCCCCACGATGCCGCTAAGTAATACGAGCAAAAAAATCGTAATGGCATCCGGTAGATATCTCCAAAGGGGAATTAAATTAGCGCTACGTGGCACGTAAACAAACACAGAGAAGGGAGTGTTTGGAATCGCAATTTTTACACCAATTTGTCGCCCGTGAAGGGGAAAGTGATAAAAGTGGCCTTTTTTTTGCCCAATATACTGAAAACCGTCCTGATCAGACAAAAGCGGCGCATTATTCTCTCCTAAAACGACAAAATGGGTGGGATAATCACTAAGCTTTCCAATCGATAATCGCTGCATAAATAGCGCATTAGACCAGGCAACTGCAAGCAGCGCACTGCTGCTATGCATTTTTTTAAATACAAGAAAATCCTCTCCTTTTTCTGGAGCAACGAAGTAGGTGGAAGAGGGTAAAAGAAACGCTCTGTCGAATAAGTCCTCATATCGCTTGCCAATAAAACTCTCCATCGAGCTTTTTGTGCAGATAAAGTCCCCTCCCTTTTCTCGCTCTAGATATAGAATAGGGCCTGCGCCTTGGTAGTCAAAAAAGCTACTATCAGAAAAGGTACTCTCAGATTGGGACCAAAACAGTAGTAAATTCAAAAAATTTGTGGCTTCTTTGAGCCGATCACTCAAAATTTCGGCTTTTTCTGTCCCTAAAATCCTTAACGCAATAAAATTAGCTTGTCTCTTTTCAAAATATTGGTGCACATAAAAATTTATGGATAAGATAAGCAGAGGGCAGAGTAGAAAAACTAAGACCACGATAAATAGTCGACGGAGCAAAGACCCTTTACTGTGAACTGACATGCTTCCTCAACAAATTACAAGCCTTACCCATCCTGTTGTTAAACACCTAGTCAAGCTACGCCAAAGCCGCTCTTATAGAAAAGAAAAGGGGCAGTGCCTTGTCTGCAACAGTAAAACGTTACAACAAATCGTCTTTAAACGTCCCTTGCTTGAGCTGTTTTCCTTAAAAAACCATCCTTGCGCAATAAAAGCAACCCGCTACTACATTGTCACAGAAGGGATTTTAAAAAAAATTACGGGTCATAAACAACCGGAAGGAGTCGCAGCTACCGTTGAGATTCCATCCCAGCCAAAGTTTTTGACTGGGCGTTATTTTTTAGGGCTTTTTGAAATCAGCGATCCTGGAAATATGGGAACACTGCTACGCACTGCTTTGGCACTCGGTTTTGATGGGGCGTTTTTAACGGAAAATTGTGTTGATCCTCTGCTAGATAAGGCACTGTCTAGCAGTAAGGGGGCAGCGCTTTTACTGCCCTGGCAACAAATTTCCACAGCACAATTGATGCAGCATGCTGCAGAAAATGCATTGACTCCTTATGTTGCCGATACAAAGGGAGCTTTCATCGAAACAACCTCTATGAAGCCTCCTCTTGTGTTGATTGTCTCTAATGAATCACGTGGTCCTTCGCCGCTATTTGCAAGCTGCAAAAGGATCACGATCCCTCTAACGACCAAAATGGAATCCTTAAACGTTGCCGTCGCAGGCGGTATTTTAATGTATCATGCCAAAAATCCATCAAAACATCGACTTTGACCAGCACTTTTTCGACGAGAAGTCTCGCAAACGCCTGCCAAAAGAAAAGCAAAGCAGCGAAGGAAAAACGGGCAGAGTGATTGCTATCCAAGGGGAAACGGTCCAGGTCATGAAAGGCGCGACTCTCTTCTTGTGTGTCCTCAAAGGGACACTAAAACAAAAGCAACATACACAAAAAAATCTCGTCGTCATTGGGGACAGAGTCCAATTTATTCCCACAAAGCGGGGGCCTTGTCCTATCACACACATTAAT
>JAUIKQ010000108.1 GCA_030430655.1 Chlamydiia bacterium | reverse complement strand
CCCTTGTTTTTACTTTTCTCTTTTATCATTTTCCCTCCGGACTCAACCTATACTGGATTTCTTCTATGCTCCTAGCTATTTTGCAGCAATGGTATTCCACGTACCGCTATCACAAGAAAAAATCGACAATTGCCGCCGCTTAAATATATTGCATGAATAAAATTAACACTATACTAATAAAGCCGCTTCCTTTATAAAGAGTTCTTCTAGCCGATGGAGATCTGTTTAAGCGCGGAAGATTTTGGTAAATCTGAGGATAAGGTGCGCTGCTGAATCCTTGTCGGTATTAACCTGAGTTTTGGGTTGTAGAGGACAAGGTTGTCCTTTCAGTACACGATAAAGAGGCAAAGGATATGTACCTTTGGGAGCGGTTTTTAAAACTACAAGAAGAAAAGCTTGGAAAATCCACAGTTGAGCAATGGCTACGGTGTTTGAAGGTAAAGGAATACGATGCAGCAAACCTCTATTTACAAGCAGAAAACGCTTTCCAAATAGCCTGGTTTAACGAGCACATCCGGCACGTCGCAAAAAAGAAATTTTATAACAATAACGGACGGCCCATTGCCATTCACTTAAGTTATGGCAAACCGTGCATAGAGCCAGTAGCGCCCGTAAAACCAGCAAGGGCAGAGATTTTTGTAGGAGATACTCCTGAGCCGGACAATACCTACTCGAAGTTTATTGTCAACAAAGGCAATTTACTTACGGCGAAATTTTTTGATAGTTTTTTTTCAAGCTGTCCAGTTTTAGAGTTGGGGACATTTAATCCCCTCTTTATTTTTGGTAATACAGGGTTTGGAAAAACGCATCTTTTGCATGCATGTGCAAACACCTATACAAGCCTTGGGAAGAAAGTGCTATTTGTAAAAGCGCAAACATTTACACAGCACATTGTCACAGCATTTCAAGAAAAAAAAGTACACGATTTTCGCCAGCTATACCGTGCTTGCGACGTTCTTGTTGTAGATGATGTACATTTATTTGGGAAAAAAACCGCCACTCAGGAGGAATTTTTTCATACTTTTAATTATTTACATACGCGAGAAAAGCAGATTATTCTTAGCAGCAAAGACCATCCCCAAGACCTAAAAAACATTGAAGAGCGATTGGTTTCGCGCTTTGAGTGGGGACTGGTGCTTCCCCTAACTGCACTTTCCTATGCGGAGAAAGCGCAAATGGTCTTAGCAAAAAGCCAAGCTTTGGGATGCGCACTGGACAAAGCCACACTTGACTTTCTTTTACAGACTTTCCAAGATTTACACCATTTAAACCAAGCGCTATACATTTTAAATTTACGCACCTCTAAAGGGCATATCGATTTAGAAAAGGCAAAGAGCGTTTTGTCTTCGTTAGCGCAGAAAGCGCACGGACAGGTTTTAACCTACGACAGAATCTTGCGCATTGTCTCCGAGTTTTTTAATATACAAATCAACGATATTGTTGGAAAATCCCGCTGTCGCGATTGCCTCCTTCCCAGAAAGCTTGCCATGTACTTATGTCGAACAGAACTTAAAATGCCTTATGTGAAGATTGGAGATGTATTTTCCAGGGATCACTCAACGGTAATGTCTAGCATTAAGTTGATCAGTGATGCGCTTTCTACCCAAGACGCAAAAGTCACCATGCCACTTTCGAGCCTGCAAAAGCAAGTGGCCAATTACTAGCCGATTACTTTAGGTTTGTTGAGCAAAGTGCAATCAGCACTTGCCATTAAGAGGAGTGAGGGTGTACTATTTTCCGTATCTACTTGGTTGGAAGAGTGGCAGAGTGGCCGAATGCGTCTGTCTTGAAAACAGAAGACCTGAAAGGGTCCGGGGGTTCGAATCCCTCCTCTTCCGTCCTGCATTTTCCGTCTTCAGCTTCTCCCCAGGCGGCGCTTGGGTGCAATAGCGCGCTCGTCTGTTTTAAAATTTGAGTCCCAAACACTCTCACAATTAAACCGCGCTGACTCTCGCTTTTATGTCGCGCAAAACAACCTGTCAAATGCCATGTTTAAAAAAATATACAAAGGTATCAAAAGCGAATGCCACAGCCATGTATCCGTTATTCCTCAGCGAATTCTGAGTTTCCCTGACGAGTGAGAAACTATTGCTAGAAACTGGATCATTTCCTGCATGGGGCCGTGTTTTTCTGACTTGTGTTGCTTCTAGATGGATCTATTTTTCTGATCAGCTGCTCGGCAGGAGAAGAAATGCCAAAAATAGGGCGTTTTTGCACGCGAGGGATGTGTGCTACACTACTGCGGGTTGGTTCCATTTTTCTGCGTAGTAAAAGGATTCATAGGGAGGACCTAAGCAATGGAGGATGATCCGATGCCTTTCTTTCAGGTTCGTGACTTGAGCCTTTTTCCCTTTGATAAACAGGATGTGGAGCCCCAGGAAGCAGAAAAAAATCCAACGTGTTGTAGGGTTTTGGCTGGGGCGTTTTTTCTGGTCTGGAATTTGAGAAAAAGATCTTTAATTGAAACGGTCAATGATCAGCTTAAAAATATTTCGCAAATTGAACACACTCGCCAGAGAAGCCCACAGAACTTTCTGGTCAATTTACTCCCAGGAATAGCTGCTTATGGACGCCAGGCCAAAAAACCTTCGTTGAATTTAGGTGGTCGTGGAAGTCTTTTGTCGCCCTCTTAAAACCCGAAGTTCAGGTTCTCACAATTAAACCGCGCTGACTCTCACTTTTATGTCGCGCAAAACAGGTCAGATGGAATGGAAGCATCCGTTTGAGGGCCGTAGGATGAATAGACTTCTAATTCTGCCATAACTTGCGGTGTTCTTGGTGCCATTCGTTCTAATGCATGCTCGACATACCAGCGACCGTTGATAAATGTCCCCCCGCCTTCCGGCAATACCCGTCCGCCATCATTTGCTATACTTCTCTAATGAGATTGAATTTTTGATGGGTTTTTCTCTGAGCGAGAGAATTAGTCTTCCCATAAACCTTTAGTTTTAACACCAGTAAATGTATCCCAAGCTCTGCAGTACTCTATACTATTCTTCCCTAAATATTTAACAAATGAAACAAATTGAATCTCATCCGGATCCTTGCT
>JAUIKQ010000026.1 GCA_030430655.1 Chlamydiia bacterium | reverse complement strand
CTCCCTTCTTCTCATCGAAAAAACCCAAAATTTGCTATTTGCGCTTCTCCCTTTGGATTTCGTTCTAAATATAAAGAGCAAAGCGCTTTCCCATCTATTCACAACAAAGGCATTGGAGGGATTTTAGGCTTTGATTACTACCCTTGGGAAAAAGGAACGATTGGTGGGGGATTGGTCTATGCTTATCAGAATATGTCTTCTTCTGAAGGCAAAGGCAAATCGCATCAAGAGCTTTTAACTTTTTACGCAGCGGTTAGGTGGAAATGCTTTCTTATGCAAGGAGCGCTTTCGGGAGGGATTTATCAGCTCGATAACTGCCGTAAAACTTTAGGATTTATCTCCTCTGATTCATCAATCCATGGGGGGCTATTTGCTCCTCATCTCAATATTCAACGTCCAATCTCTTTAGACAAACTCACCATTACCCCTTTCCTTGAGCTTGACTGGGTCAATAATTGGCAAAGGGCTATAAGCGAGCACGGTGAGTCGGGACTGAATTTGAGAATACCTTCCCACTACACGTCCATTTTAAGAACAGAGCTAGGAATCTTTTTTCAGCAACAAAAGCGTTTAAAGCGAGGAATCTTCAGAATGGAAGAGGGGATTAGCTATATTAATCAAAAGCCATTTCGAGCCGCAAAAGTTCCCACGTCTTATGTAGGGTCCATTTCAACCTTTGATATCCAGCTTTTTAGCAACCAAATCCAAAACCTTGGTGCTTTGTCTATTACAAGCTCTTTTACACCCAATAAAGAGACCGCACCTTCAATTGCTCTGAACTATCAGGGAAAGTGGGGTAAGAAGCAACTTTTTCATACTCTGACCGCAGAAATCAAAAAAAAGTTTTAAAAAATCCACTTTGCAAGTCTGTGGGTCTGCACCGCGGGTTTACATAATCATAGCAAGGTGTTTGTTTTTTGAGCGCCAAGCGCGGGCTTTGCTTAGCGCTTCCAAGCCCCTGAAGGGCGCAAGAGCTATTCTCAAACGGGCTGCGGTCAATTTTGCTAGGGTCCAAAAACCCACAGCCTATAACCTCGACATGCCCCCACCTCCACCAAACAAAATCTTGACGCTTAATTTCATGAGAGTAAACTTATTGCAGGTGGTTTAGTCCTAGCAAGAGGTTATCATCATGAGACGTTTTGTTTTTTTTCTAGTAACCCTCCTTTCCAGCACGGTGCCTGTTTTCTGCAAAGGAGAACCTCTGCCTCAAAAGAAATTCTATCTACTCCCAGAGCAAATAGCTATGAGCAAGCAGTTATTGCATGTTTATCTGATGGATATGTGGTATGAAATAGATGTGATTCGAGTCGATACAGAAGGCACCTACGTATTAGAGCAAGATCTAATGACCTATGCAGCAAGTAGAGGCTCCAAGAGATGGCAATGTCCGTACTGTCGGTACTGGTGGCAAATAGGAGAAAGCTGCAAAAATCCTAGGTGCCCCACAAACAATTGGTGAGTAACAAAAGTCCCTTTATGAAAAGAGTCTGCTTGGGCTTGACTGCTTTACTGATTCTTCTTATCTGGCAGAGTAGCCAGATGGGAAGCACTTCACTGCGGTTTCTTGATGAATCGGGAAAAGCACATGTCCTTGTTCTATCTAAGAAAGACAAAAAAAGGCTCTTTAACTTTATGCAAGAAATTTTTGCAGGGGACTCATTTGCCTATACGATTTTAGGCTCAAAGCCTGTTGCCTGGGCAACTTATCGCACCCTTCTGCCATTCACCACCTGGTCGGCATTCTATTCTTCTTTAGACAAGTACAATCGCACGATGAGGCTTGGTTGGAAAACATGGGAAAAATATCGTCATTTATTCACCTCTGCGTATTTCTTCCAGGAAGAAGTTACAAATCACCCCGGGTTTTCCTCAATATTGCTTGTCAATGAACAGGCCTTTAATGCTGCTGTGGATAAAAACAAGGAGGACTTTCAACAAGTGCTCAAAAGTGAACCCATTGATGGCAAAACGCTTCTAAGACTGGCTAAAAACCATCCTCTCATGGGCGAGGTCTTACAAGGACATCAAGCTCTTTTGGGAATTGTGCTCGGATATGGACGAAATAATTCCTGGGAATTCTTAGAAAGAAGCAAAGTTCGCAATCCCTTAGACTGCGTTTGGGGAGAGATTGATGAAGATAATGCTATCCCTGAAGACACGACTACAGCCTATTTATCACTCTATTCCTGCCCCTCTTTTGCTGGGGATCCGGATACAGAAGAATCGCTATCTCTCAAAAAAGAGTATCTTCTTACCAAGGAAAAAGTGCTTAGTTACTACAAAGACAAAGATTTTTTAGAGGCGACTCTTAGCTTGCTTGCCGGATACCGTCCCGAGTCTGATAAGATATAATTAAAAGGCTGTAAAAACACGCTGTATTCCCCTACTTCGACTGATCTTGCTACCACTTGATAGACACAAAAGAATACAGTTAGAAAGGTTGCCAGCGCATCCATGCAGCCGCAAGTCGAATGGACTGAAAATACGCAGCGCCCACTAATCACGATCTGGAAGATTAAATATCTTACTCATGGCACGTTTGCTTGTTTCTCTACCCATTACAGCGATAGATTCTGTCAGGGGAATCCCTTTTGGACACACCTGCACACAGTTTTGTGCATTACCGCAGTCGCTAATGCCCCCTTCCTCTAAAAGCGCATCCAACCGTTTTTTTCCTTGCTTATTCCCATCAGGATTTAAATTAAACAGCCGGACCTGGGAGATGGGGGCTGGCCCCATAAAGGCCGAGCGGTGGCTAACTTGTGGACATGCTTCTGAGCAACAACCACATGTCATACAGGTGGATAATACATACATCGACTCTTGCTTATCTTGAGCAATTTTGGGGCCAAACCCTTCGCCGAAGGAGCCATCTACTTCTATCCAGGCATGGACGCGCTTTAAATTCTCAAACATAGAAGCTCTATATACCACCAAATCACGCACCAGTGGAAACTTTGTGAAAGGAGCTAGCACAATAGTAGAAGAGCCCGTTTCTTGAATAATGTTTTTGATAATGGCTGTGCAAGCTTGGCGGGGCATCCCATTAATCAACATAGAACAAGAGCCGCACACCTCTTCCAAGCATCCCATTTCCCAAGCAACGGGAGGCACTTTCTTCCCTTTCCGATTAACCGGATTTTTCTGAATCTCCATCAAAGAAGAAATCACGTTAGCAAAAGGAGTGAGAGGAAGCTCAAACTCTTCCCAATACTGATAACCCTGAAATCCCCGGAGAACTTTTAATACAAACTGCATTGGCACATTTCCTAAATGGGCAATTGTATATTGCGTGGAATGTTTTTTAACGACGGCTGAACTTTTTTCGCATGCATATAGTCCCTTTTTATAGGATCTAGGTGGGGCATGTCAATCTCTTCATAAGAAATGGATGGCTCTTCTTTGGACGGGTCATAGGTGGCAATCGTTGTTTTTAACCAATTCTCATCATCTCGATCCAAATAGCCCTCTTTAAAATGCGCGCCACGAAATTCATTTCGCTGCAAAGCACCTATGGTGATAACAAGTGCGATTTCTAGCATTGACCGAAACTGGTTTGCAAAAATGTAGGTTTGATTCAAATGCGTCGACTTGTCATCGAGGGAAATATTTTTGTAACGCTGCCTTAACTCCTTAATAGCGTGCATCGTTTTCTCTAGATCTTTATTGTTTCTTTTGACGGTAACATGGGCAACCATTAAGTCAGCCAGTTCTTCGTGCAGCTTATGAATATTTTCCACTCCAGAGCGACTGAGGAGGTCTTGTTTAAACGCTTCTTCGATCTGCAGAGATTCCTGAAAATAGCTCTCCTCTATCTCGTCATACGCTTTTTCAAGGCTTTCCAAGTAACGGGGCACTTCTACTCCGCACACTAATCCGCCAAAAATGCAGGAAACTAAAGAATTAGCGCCCAGGCGATTTGCTCCGTGGTACTGATAATCCGATTCGCCTGCATTAAAACATCCTACAAGATTGGTCATCTGACGAAACCGGCTTAAGCGGTCTAAAGCATCGCTCGCGGGCCAGTCTACCCAGGCACCTCCCATGGAATAATGCACAGCAGGAGCGATTTTCATTGGCACTTTTCTAGGGTCATCGCCGGTAAATTTTTGATAGATGTGCAAGACAGATTCTAATTTATGGTGGACCTTTTCAGGCAAATGGGTGACATCCAAATACACTTGATTGCCCCCTTCTACGCCAAGGCCTTGCTCTAATACGCGCAGTATCTCTCTAGAGGCAATGTCTCTTGGCACTAAGTTGCCAAAAGCTGGATAAAATTCTTCTAGAAAATACCAAGGCTCCCCCGTTTTGCCACAAACAATCTCTTTTCCTTCTGGCGTCTGCATTTTCTTGGTGCTATCACCATAAACCCAAACGCGCCCCCCTTCCCCACGAATAGACTCGGACATCAATCGCAATTTGTCATGCCCTGGAATGGCTGTAGGATGAATTTGGATAAATTCTCCGTTAGCATACCGCATCCCTTGCATGTAAAGGCGTCCGTTGGCAGCGCCTGTACAGAAGGTAGAATTTGTTGAGCGTTTAAAAATAAGACCCGGCCCGCCAGAGCAAACCACGACCGCATCTGCCTTTAAAATACTAAGCTTTAAATTAAACAAATCCATCAAAACAATGCCGCGAGCGCGCCCTTCGCTATCTTGTATGAGACGCATAAATTCGTGATGCTCATACTTTTCTATAAGGCCCTGCACTTCAAAGCGACGCACTTGTTCATCTAAAGAATAGAGCAACTGCTGCCCCGTCGATGCCCCACAAAAAGCGGTGCGATTGTAGAGCGTGCCCCCAAAACGACGAAAATCAATGTTGCCCGCAGGAGTCCGATTGAAAGTACAGCCTAAACGGTCCATCATAGCAATAATTTTTGGAGCCGTCAGACACATCTCCAAAATAGGAGGCTGATTGGCTAAAAAATCTCCTCCCTTGATCGTGTCGTAAGCATGAATGATTGGAGAGTCGTCTTCCCCTTTCAAATTCACAGCCGCGTTAATCCCCCCCTGAGCGCATACAGAGTGGGATCTTTTGACTTGCGTAACAGAAATAATTTTTACCATGCACCCCTTTTCTGCAAGCCGCATGGCAGCAGAAAGCCCCGCAAGCCCTCCTCCAACGACAATAACCTCTTTTGATTTCATTCTTATCTTCTCAGTGTTTTAAATTGATCCAATAGGTGCCCCAAATAGCAATCAAACCTAAAAAAGCTAATAAAGCCATAAGAGAGGAACAAAAACGGACAGCTCCCCGCTGAGATCCCACTTTTAACACAATCCCCCAGGTAATCATAAATGTCCATAGCCCGTTAAAAGCGTGAAACACCGCAGCCAGTACAAAAATAGAGTATAAAAATCCCACAAAAACATTTTGGAAGGTATTTCTTACAACAAACAAAGTCGCTGTTCCAAAACTATCACTTGCAACAATCACCTCTTTTTTACTTAAACGCAGCTTTGTTAAAGCATGCAAATACTCTTCTCGGAAATGCTGATTTTGCCTTTCTACAGCGTTGCCGTCTGTGTTTGACTGAAAGAGCAGTTGCATCTCTGTAATCTTATCCTGCTGGTAGATGGTGGCATTTAAACGAGCCGCTACAGTAGAAAGACCCGGGTCTTCTACCACCTTAACAAGGTAAGCGGTTTTATCTCCCATGTGCACCGCTTTAGGATAGGTATAAAATCGCATAAAACCCACATGCAAAAGAATACCAACAAGCAAAATCCACGAAGTGATCCGCTGCCAAGAATAAGCATGGTTTCTTTCAAAAAACAAAGAAGGTTTATCTTTCTTCTTGGTGGGGAAGCTATTGATTTTTGAAGTAAAAAGATAACGTACTCCCAATGCTGCATGAAAGAGAATAGGAACGCCTAAAAGTACCACTTCTACGACGGGAAGATAAGGCAGATTTTTCAAAAAGTTCACCGCCCTGACAAACCCCATTCCGCTATCTCCAAACAAAAGCGCTGCTTGAGAATTTGTAATCAAATGTTCGATTAAAAAGATCACGACCCAAAGCCCCAACAAAGAGTGTAGCCTTCTCCAAACAAAGCTTTTCGGTAACAACTCTACACGGCCCACATGCCCTCCTGCTAAAGGTTCCATCGAACACATTAACAGATGACGCTTAACAATAAAAACATTTTTATTCCGCTTTTGCTATCTGCACGCCACAAGCTTTGTTGCTTTGCGATGCGGCTCTTGCATTTGCAAAAGGGCCCGCTCTAGGGAATAATTTTTCACTTTATACTGCTTGGATAAAGCACGGATGACGCAGTCGAAAAACATTTCCCTTTTAGGAAAACATGCCTTCAATGGAGATAAAAATGCCTCATGAGAACGATTTTCCCGATACTTGGGCTGCTTTTCTGGTAGCAAGAGCAGGTCCATGTACTCTTGCTTATAATCCCACAAAAAAGTCGTATGCTGCAACCAACAGTTTTTTCGAATATACTGCGCGTTGCCTCCACATTTTCTATTTGCTATCACAAAGTCTGTTTCCTTTAAACGGAAAGAAGGCAATCCAAGTGCTTGCTGCAAAAACTGATCGCTCCATCGGAAAATGGTTTCGGGAAAAGGGACAAACCTATGAAAACTTCTTGGAAAAATAAAAGAAAGAAACAACGTATCATCGTCTACGATAACCGTTCCTCCTCCACTAAATCTTTGAATAACAGGCACTTGTAGCTGCTGGTGCAAATCTTTACGGATGCTGGTTTCTTGCTTTCCAGAAATACCCATTACGATCGAAGGAGCAGATCCACTATTGATAAGACACCACGCTTGATCACTCGTACGGAGGAGGGCTTCTTCTAACTTTAACTGCTCTAGGATGTTTAATGGATGGCATTGAACCAGATTAATGCTCAATGGAAGCGACATTTTCTGTTTTTACCATCATGTACTTTGTGCCTTGTATAGTACTTTGCCTAACGATGATGACCGTTCCCCCCGTCATAACATCGATATCTGTTACTTGCGTCAGTCGACTTTTATCATTAAGACGGATGGTCAACTGTGTGGCACTGAGCTGTTTTTTTAAAAAAGCAAAGGCTTCTTTCAAGTCAGTGGCCCGCTCTTTTGGTGTAATAATCATTACATCGCTAACAGTAGGCGCTTGAGTCGCTGCAGCGGCATTTGTAGCATTTGCTTGTTGCAAAGCAGCCGCTGGAGAAGGCTCCGCAGCAAGCGCGCATGCACAGTAGCACAGCACAAGAGGGAATATTTTTTTCATAAGATCACTCCTTGCGAGAATTGTAGTGAAGGGACAAAAAAGCCACGGTAAGTAGATGTAGGTATATTTGCTTAGCGCTCATTGTTTTGTCAACCACAAGATGAGCCAGGCCATAACAAAACGCTTCTCCAGATCGCGCTAACATGTCCGCTGCAATTTTTTTTAACCGATTAAACTGAATGTCTGGAAAAACAAATAAGGTAAGGTCTGATTGGAGAGGAATAGCAAAATGGTTTACCTGCACGTCTTTTCCAACAGATGAACAGGTCGTTTGCGTTAGTATAACGGCAAGAGTATGACTCTGTTGATTGAGCTTTGCAAATAATTCAGGCGCGGGATGCAATTTTTGTATAAATCGCCTAGACTGCATGGCTTTTTCAATCTTTTTATCCACAGCAAAGGGATCGATAGGAAAAGCGATAAAGTCGTGTACACCGATTTGAGAAAATTGTTGCAAATAGCTTTTTTTAAGATGATTAGAAACAACAAACCAAAGCGTAGTCTCTGCTTTTCTCTCTCCAATCTTTCGGCAAAGCGCCCGAGGGTCGCTATCTATTTTTTCATCTACAATGACTAAAGCGACTAAAGAGGATTCTAAAAACGCGATGAGTTGGTTTACATTGTCGCATACTTTTAAAGTGTAGCGATTACTTAAGTAGCCCAGCTGGTGTATAAGCAAATGCGTTTTAGATAAAAGAAGACAAAGGGGTTTGTAAGAAGCGTCTATTCTATCCATGTACGGATTTCAGTATCACGAAGCAAGCGCTTTACGTAAAGCAATTTTTAGCACGGTAATATCGGCCGGGGAAACCCCCTGAATACGAGAAGCCTGACCGAGTGTAAGCGGCTTCATAGCCTGCAAATACTCTTGCGCTTCTCTACGTAGGCCCGTCACTTGCGCATAATCCAAAGACGATGGGAGAAACACCGTGTCCAGTAGCTGCAAAGATCGCGCCTCTTGCTCTTGTCGTTTTACATACCCAGAGTATTTCAAAGTGATCTCAATTTGTGCATTAATATCGGTGCCGTGGTCGCGGTAAAAGCGGGGATATTTATGTAAGAGATCGGCATAGGACAGATCCGGACGGCAAAGAAGCTGAGCCAGCGAGACCTTTTTCCCCTCTATCGCCGTGTGGGTGTTGGACAGGCGCTCTGTTTCCTGCTTAAGAATACCCTTCTTATGCTCTAGCCGCTTCAACTGATCTTCGCTAATCAATCCATAAAAGTGGCCATACTCGCGCAGTCTCAAATCGGCATTATCTTGACGCAGCAATAGCCGATACTCTGCTCTCGAAGTAAACATACGGTAAGGCTCTGTGATGGCTTTTGTTGTCAGCTCATCGATCATAACCCCAATGTATGCCTCATCTCTTCGCAAGATAAAAGGAGGAAGGCCACGTACACAAGCAACAGCATTAATTGCTGCCATTAACCCTTGCGCAGCCGCCTCTTCGTATCCTGTTGTCCCATTAATTTGCCCTGCAAAAAAAAGTCTTTCTACTTTGTGACTCTCAAGGGTTGGTTTAATCTGTCCTGTTGAAACGTAATCGTACTCTATCGCATAGCCTGGCCGCATCACTTCCGCTTTCTCCATACCAGGAACGCTATGCAACAGCTTTATCTGCACATCTAAAGGCAAAGAGGAAGAAAGGCCATTGACATATATTTCGCTTGTAGAAAGCCCCTCTGGCTCCAAAAACAGCTGGTGCCGTTTTTTATCTTGAAAGCGAACCACCTTGTCTTCAAAAGAAGGGCAGTATCTCGTGCGAACCCCTTGAATTTTGCCGTTATACAAAGGGGATTTATCTAAATTATCAAGGGCAATTTTTTGCGTTTGCTCTTGCGTATACACGATATAGCAAGGCACTTGCGGGAGGGTTTTTTCTCTTTCATCATAAGAGAAAACCACGTCGTTGTCGCCGTCTTGCCTCTCCATATTAGAAAAATCAATGCTGCGCCTGTGCACTCTTGGAGGAGTTCCTGTTTTCAGTCGCTTTAAATCAAATCCAAGTGAAATTAAATTTTTCGATATCCCTTCGCACGACTGGTCTCCAGCACGACCACCCCCGTGGCTGCTTGTGCCTAAATGCATTAATCCCCGCATAAACGTTCCCGAAGACAAGATAAGGGCATCCCCTTTAAATACCGCGCCTTCTTTCGTGCGAACACCAACAGCGCGCCCTCTTTCAGTCAGTATGTCCAGCACCGTGCCTTGCTTGATGAAGAGAGTGGGCAAATTTTCAAGCTCGCGCTTCATTTCTAAGGCATACGCAAAACGATCGGACTGACACCTGGGAGACCAGACGGCGGGCCCCTTTGAAGCATTTAACATACGTCGTTGGATAGCAGTGCGGTCTGCTACCTTCCCCATGATACCGCCCAAGGCATCAATCTCTCGCACCATATGCCCCTTAGCCGTTCCGCCAACAGAAGGGTTACAGCTCATCTTAGCAACGGTATCAAGATTCATGGTGAGCAGTAAAACTCTCGCCTGCATCTTTGCAGCGACGTAGGCGGCTTCACAACCCGCATGACCAGCTCCGATAACTACTACATCGTAAATTTCAGGGCACATGTTTCAAGCTTAAGGCGCGTCTAAAAATTATTTTTTCTTATGACGATCACGTCGTCTTCGTTTCTTTCGCTTATGCTTAGCGATTTTTACTCTACGCTTTTTCTTTACCGATGACATAGATATCCGTTTTAAGAAGAATTTCCGACTACCTATCTTAAAGTCTCAAGAGGAAAAAGTAAAGCACTGGTCGCGAAAAAAAATATCTAACCGCTTAATTTGCAGTGGGAGAAAAAGCAGAAAAAGCGCTGGACCCCTCATCAGTGCTCGCCGCCACAGAATAGTTGCCAAACTGCGCTACCTCTTTACGATAAACAAGAGAAACTTCCCCTGTCTTTCCGTGCCGATTCTTTCCGACGATAAGGTTAGCCATGCCGGGCTGAGCATTGGGGCTATAGTATTCTTGTCTGAGCAAAAACATGACTACATCTGCATCTTGTTCAATAGAGCCCGATTCGCGCAAATCACTCATGATAGGGCGATGCCCCTGCCTTTCTTCAACCTTTCGAGACAGCTGTGCTAAACACAAAATGGGAATATCTAGCTCTCGAGCTAAATGCTTAAGGTTACGAGAAATTTCAGAAATTTCTGTTTGGCGATTTTCATGGTTTCCGTACGTGTTAGATCCCCCAAGCAGCTGGAGATAATCAATAACGATGAGGCGCACATCAAACACCTCTTTCATTCGTCGCGCTCTTGCTCTTAAGTCATTGATTCTCAGTCCTGGCTGGTCATCAATCAGCATTGTATGTTTTTGCATCACATTCACAGCGGAAACAATTTTTTGATAATCGCTTCCATCTAAATTACCCGATAAAATTTTCTCTGATTCCACATCGGACTGAGAGCAGATCATGCGGTGTAGGAGCTGATCCGCGCTCATCTCCAGGGAGAAAAAGCCCACAGCGAGGTTGCTCTTAAAACAAAGATTTTCGGCAATATTCAGTCCAAGTGCAGTTTTACCCATTGCAGGCCTTGCTGCCAGGATAATTAAGTTAGAGTTATTCAAACCATTAATCATGACATCGAGATCATAGAAATGGGTGGGGACTCCCGTAATCGCAAGCTCTGCCTCCCCCTTCTCTAGGTAGTTTTGCTGCCGTTCTTGCAGCTCCTTTAAGTAGGGAAGCCCCGAATCGGCTTTGAGTCCTGAGAGCATATCCCTGAGCAACACACCTATTGATTGATTAGAGCTTTGGCTGATGGCAAAAAATAGCGCCTGCGCGTCGTCGAGAGCTTCGTTGACATTTTTCGGCTCGTCCAAAGCCCGTTTCTCTATTGACTGCGCCGCCGTGATCATTCGGCGCAAAATCGACTTATCTCTTACCAGTTCTGCATACTCTTCCACATAAACAGATACACCGGCGTACTGCGCAAGTTGCATTAGGTAGGCAACGCCCCCCACTTCTTCTAATTTACCTTGCCGCTTTAGCTCCTCAGCGATAAGATGGATGTCCGCGGGTTTCTCTCCCTTGTAGGCTTGGTATAGAGCCGCGAAGATGGGCCTATGCTCGGTATAATAAAAGTCCCCTTCTACCAGACGATCTGAGGCAGAGTTGAGGCCATCGACAGAGGTCAGCATGCACCCCAGCACGATCATTTCTGATTCTTTGGAGTGGGGAGCACATTTTATTTTTGGTTTTTCTGGCATGGCCTTCTTGCGTCCCCATGTTTTTTTCGGGCTTCTTGCAGTCTAAGACATAGCAAAACTGACATAGCAAAAGTCGGAAAGAGAGGGATTCGAACCCTCGATACCCGTGAAGGTATGCGTCCTTAGCAGGGACGTGCTTTCGGCCACTCAGCCATCTTTCCGTAAAAGGCGTTGGCGCAATTTTAGAGGTTTCCACGGGTTTTGTGCAAGGGGTTCATTCGAGCAAAATGGTGTTCGACAAACACTTCCCATTCAGCGCATTCCAGTGGCTTGTTCTTAGCGATCCATCGGGGTTTTGCACTGTAATGCTATAGAAAGGCAAAAAAACTTTGCTTGTGTTGCGGATGGCAAAATCGTTTCCAAACGCAGATTCTGCCATGCGCTTAATTTGGGAACTCGTAAAGCGTTTGGCAACTCTTTCTGCATTTTTAAAACTTTTTGTTACAAGGGGGTCTTCAATATGCGTTTCTGGGATGACTGTCAGTTTTGGGTTTTGCAGATGGAGTCGGTAGTCGTTACCTGATTGGACAATCAGCTTTTTATTGCGGCAGCTATCGATCCAAGCATCGAGAATATCGTTTTCGAGATGCAAATTTTTGATAAGACCGTTGCGGTCCATAGCCCCTCCCCTTTGGGCTAATAGGTTGAGTATCTTAAATTCGTGTTTTTCAGTATTTGCGTTCAAACAGTCTGCAAATCCGTGTGTTTTTTCCCACGTATGCGCATTAATGACCATTTCGCCATCCACAAGATCCCAAAGAATCATCCCTTCGCTAGAAGAATGACGGCTATCGGAATATTTAACCTCCAAGCACAAGTAAGGACGAAATTTTAGTGTTGGCTCTAAAAACTTATGCTTATCTCCCTTCAGCAGGTGGGCGCGCTCATTTTCCATAATTTGCTTTGCGCTATAGCGCACCTCTAAGGTATGGAAGTACCCGCTGTTAACAAGCTCTAAAATTTTTGTCTTTACCTCTGGGTAGCGATCGTTGACCCAGTAAGCGCCACCACCAAACAATGCCAAAGACACAAGACTTGAAATGAACCGCATATTTTACTCTAAATTCAAATTTTTCCCATTTGTCCCACTTTGGCACAAATTTTTTTTTCGCGCTAGAGGCACCGGATGCATTCTCTGGTAGAGTTAGTTATCGACGAGAAGACAAAAAAATCTTCATTTGAGCTTATTCCCCCCACTTTTTTTGCGGCCTATAAGCTCCTCAGTCAGCTCAATCTGAATCTTTTGAAGCTCTAAAAGAGACTCCCACTGCTTTTTCATGAAAAGGTCAAGTTTTGAGTGCAACTGCTGTATCTCAAGCTCTGCTTTAAGATTCGTACGGTACTCTTCATTGGCTTGCAAACGGTCTTTCTCTGCTTGGCGATTTTGGCTCATCATGATGATGGGCGCTTGGATAGCTGCTAAACAAGAAAGCACCAGATTCAATAGAATAAAGGGATAAGGATCAAAACCTTCCTTGAAAACCAAGAAAGTGTTTATGCACATCCAGGCAACAAGAAGAGAAAAAAAAGAAAGAATAAACCTCCAGCTCCCTCCAAATTTTGCTACCCTGTCAGCCATAATTTCGCCAAAAGAAAGCTTTCTCTCGAACTTTTTGTTAATGTTCTCGGTAAGAATGTCTTGATTTTCTAAACTCTCAATCACCTGTTTTTCCAAACTAGAAAGCGCTCCCTTGTCCTCAGCAAGGATCTTTTCAACATACTTTGTTCTCAAAAGGCGAAGATCTTCCGCGCAAATGTACCCTTCCTTATCCATTTCAGGACAGTCTTGCATATACAGCTCAAGGACAGGAGACCGCACTAGTTTGAGAGGAAAAAGGCAGGAAAGGGGGAACGTAAGGTGGCATTTTTGACAGGTTCCCATCTTCTGCTTATTATTCTTCATACGCATGCAAACCACTTATCTTTCTTTTGTTTGATGAAGATTAACATCGCAAACAGGATATGGAATCTTGATGGCATTTTTTACCAGCGCAGACTCAATCTCCCACATATATCTCGGCACCGTAGCCATTGGCGCAATCCCTTGAATGTACTCATTCACCCAAACAACCAGTTCGAAGTCAAGGCTGCTTTCCCCAATTTGCGTTAACCACACCTGCGGCTCCTTTCCAGGGTCTGTCACTGGTACCTGTTTTGCCGCCTGCACAACCACTTCCTTCACCTGAGCCTTATCCGAGCCAAAAGCAACACCAAAAGGCACCCGAATACGCCGCGTTTTCTCAGAAAGGGTCCAATTCACAAACTTCTTTGCAACAAGATCGGCATTCGGCACCAGCACCTCTAGGTTATCAAAAGTCTTGATCAAAGTCGTACGCACATTAATCTCCATAACAAACCCCATCTCTCCACTCTCGATTTGGATGTAGTCTCCAACACGTAGCTTTTTTTCCAAAAGAACAATCACTCCCGCAACAAAATTATTTACAATCGACTGCAGGCCAAACCCAATACCTAAGCTTAGAGCCCCAGCAATCACAGCAAAAGTAGTGAAATCAATCCCTATAGAAGAAATAGCAATAATAATCCCCAAGACTATAATGAAGTAGTAAACAAGTCGGCTTAAAGTATACGTTCCCGCCTGCTTAATTCTTTTTTGCTTGCTCCCTAAAAAAACAATCCATTTTTTCACAAACTTTGCCAGAAGATAGGCTATAAATAACGTGAATGTCACCTTAAGAAGCCCAAAAAATGTAACAGGCGCTTCGCCTAACTTAAAAAGACTTCTATTGCCCCATTTTCCATAATTTTTATACACCGCTAAAGCGTTTTCTTTATATTCAAGCAATCGATCTTTTAACGTAGTATAATGCGCGCGAATGAAAGAAAGGGCCTGCATAAAAAGAAAATCATTAAACGCAAGCGTGCCTTCAATATTCTGTACCAAAGTGAGCCCCTGCTGCGCTAAAAAAACGTTTTTTTCTATACCAGAAAAAAGCGCTTCTTTATGGCTGTACTCCGCTCCTTTCTTCCAGTCCGCAAGCTCTTTTTCTGTGCTTTCCTGATCTTTTCTCAAAGATTCAAGCTCGTTGTAAAGATTTTGCACATCCTCCCTTTGTGGACGCGCCAAAATTTTCGCTAGAATGTAATTGAGCCTTGCTTGAACCCACTGCATTTCTCTAAACGAACGCTCTAAAAGACGATTAAAAACCGTCTGGTGGTGCAAAAAGTCTAAATGGTGATTGATCTGCGCAGTCTGCACGTGAAGCAATTTTTCTTGAGCCGCATAATAATTGAGCTGAGCCAAATCAACAGCCTTCTCCAAATGAGGAAAAGCAATATCCGCAGTGTCAATGTGCTCTCTTGAAAAAAGTATCTCCTCTTCTAAATTTGCAATCTCTTCTTTTTTTCTCTCCACTTGAGTCTGAAGCGCTTTGAGTTTAAGCAAATCAATCGCTAAATTGATTTTTGTCGCCATGATTGCCAGTCCTTTTATAATCTTCTGAGGGCTTTTTGAAGAAAGGGAAAGATAATCTGCTGTTGCAGTATCTAAGTGGGCAGAATCAGAGCGGATGTTGGTCTGGTCAAGCTTTTCTTTCAGCTCCAGCGTGCTTAATCTACTTTCCTCCTGGGTAAGGGTTCTTCCAAGCTTTAAAAACGCTTCAAAAGTATAACTTTCTTGAAAAACTGCCTTTTCTAAAGGAGGAAGAACGTTTTTTGTTTTTAGCATTTCCAGGTACGTTTGCAAGCCTGCCCTGATCTGCGCAAGCAAAGGCCGCCCACTTTGCAACTGCGCTTGCGACATTTCCAGCTCTTGATGATCGAGCAGCTCAAGAACTTTTTGCGCCCGCACGATTAGCCGCTCTGGGTCAACCTGAAAATAGGTCCACCAGTTCGGCCTAAGCCTGCTCGGGTCCGGTGGAGCGACTACCTCTACCTCCTCAAAAGACCCTTTCCCTAAAAGATTATTTTCTGCATGCAACAATCCCATACAAAAAATAAGTAAGATGCCACAGATTTGGATCACAAGACCCCCAAAATACTCTACCCTCTCATTTGAACATAGCTAAATAGGTGTGAAAATTTAAGTCAAACGAAAGATGCGCCCTGCATTTTGATGCAACACCTGCGCCATATCACCCACTGACATCCCCTTTATACTAGCAAGCATTTTAACCGTTTCTACTATGTAAGCGGGCTCATTGCGCTTTCCTCTATAAGGAACAGGAGCGAGGTAGGGCGCGTCTGTTTCCACCAATAAATGACTCAAAGGCATTTGCTCCACAGCCGCGCGGAGCGCATCTGATTTTTTAAAAGTAATAATACCACTCAGCGATACCATCCACCCCCGCCGCACCGCTTCCAGTCCCTCCTCCACATTTCCTGTAAAGCAGTGAATAATCGCGTTGCCTTTAAACGCTCTGTCTGCAATTGCATACAAATCCGCAAAAGCAGACCGGCAATGAATCACTGCGGGAAGATTGCACCGGTCGGCTAGGGCAAAATAGCGCTCCAAATGCCTTCGTTGCAAATCTTTAGTAGATGTGCCCTGATAATAATCCAGGCCCGTTTCACCAATAGCAACAAGCTTGCCCTCGCAAGCCGCATGCTCTATCACTGAAAACGCCCCATCTTCTGCACCTTCTACATCTTGAGGAGGAATAGCAGCGCTATTGAAAATCCATCCCCTTCCCTCGTCCTGCGCAAGCGCAAGCCCCCTTTCCAAAGCAGACAATGTAGAACAAATATTGATCACTGTATCTACTTTCGCTGCTTTTGCATTGGATAAAAGCTCCTTTAAGTGGGGAAAAAGAGCCTCGTCTGTCAGATGGGCGTGAGAATCAAAGTACATGATAATGGCAATTTAGTGTAGGATCTTAAATTAAGAGCGAGATTATATCTTCAAGAGCCACTTATGACAATGATTATCCAAGCTTTTTATCAAGCAGACCTTTTAGGGAAAGGGATCTTTTTGCTCCTATTTGCCCTTTCTATCCTTTCTTGGTTTATTATCATTTACAAAACGGCCCTATTAACGAAAGTGGGCAGCCTCTCCACCCTGTTTTACAAGTCCGTGCAACAAAAAAAAGATAATCTACTCTGTATATCGAGCGATCTACCGAAAATACAAGGCATCCCCCTTCCCTTTACACACATTTATCTCGACCTCAAAAATAAAGCGATTAAACAAATAGAAAAAAACCGCTACTTCCACCCAGACACAGAAAATGTATACCTTTCTAGCAC
Organism: Chlamydiia bacterium; assembly: GCA_030430655.1. Taxonomy (GTDB): domain Bacteria; phylum Chlamydiota; class Chlamydiia; order Chlamydiales; family Simkaniaceae; genus JAUIKQ01. Next base: position 78 of record JAUIKQ010000026.1, on the reverse strand, counting down.
AGATCTAAAAATGCTAGCCCGCCACGCAGATAGTCTCATCATAAAACAACAAGAGGGACTTTCTCAATACCTGCACCT
>JAUIKQ010000025.1 GCA_030430655.1 Chlamydiia bacterium | reverse complement strand
GCTGCTTTATTAGAATGCAGAGGGATGAAAGTTGCACCCTTAAAGCTTGACCCCTACCTCAACGTAGATCCTGGCACCATGAATCCTTTTGAGCATGGAGAGATCTACGTTACGGATGATGGGTCAGAGACCGACCTAGACCTTGGACACTATTTCCGTTTTACTAAAGCGCCACTTTCTAGACTCTCTAGTGTTACATCAGGCCAGGTCTACGAATCTGTGATTAAAAAGGAGCGATCCGGACAGTATTTAGGTAGCACCGTGCAGGTCATCCCTCATATCACGAATGAGATCAAGGATAGAATTTTTGCCTGTGGCAAGCATGCGGATGTCACACTTGTCGAAATCGGAGGCACAGTTGGTGACATAGAATCTACCCCTTTCCTAGAAGCGATTCGACAGCTAAGATATGAATCTTCGCCCAATACCTGTCTAAATATTCATATGACCTATGTTCCCTACTTTAGAATTGCACAAGAAATCAAAACAAAGCCGACGCAACATTCCACGCAAGAGCTGCGTTCTATCGGCATTGTCCCTGATATTATTTTATGTCGATGCGAAGCAAGCCTTTCGGACAGCCTAAAAGAAAAAATTGCTTTGTTTTGCAGCGTTCCAAAACGCTCTGTTTTTGAAGTAATCAACGTAGACTCTATTTACCAATTGCCCTCCTATTTACACCAACAGCATGTTGATGCTCTCATCAGCGAGCAGCTAAATTTAACAGACAACAAGCAAGGAATTGCTGCGTGGAACCGCTTAACTAAGCAGATTCAGCAAACTTCTATTCCACTGAGCATTGGCCTGGTTGGCAAGTATACCAGCTGCGCTGATGCATACAAATCGGTAGCAGAAGCATTGCAGCATGCAGGCCTGCATATGCAGCGGAAAGTCATCTTAAAAACTTTTGATGCAAAAACGTTAAATCCACAAAATATCCAACAGATTGATGGTTGCGATGGTTACATCATTCCTGGAGGATTTGGAGAGGGCGGGTTTGAAGGAAAGATACTCGCTGCCCGCTACTGCCGCGAAAATAAGCTCCCTCTTCTCGGTATTTGTCTTGGCATGCAGGTCATTGCTGTAGAATTTGCTCGCCACGTCTTAGGATTAGATGCAAGCTCTACAGAAATGGACAAAACATGTAAAGAGCCCGTGATCGCTCTGCTAGAGGAGCAAAAAAACGTTGAAGTGCTCGGCGGGACTATGCGCCTTGGCGCCTACCCTTGCCATCTAAAAAAAGGCACCTTAATCGCTAAGATTTACAACCAGCTAACAATTTATGAAAGACACCGGCACCGGTATGAATTCAACAACAAATACACTACGCTTTTCGAAGAAAAGGGGTGTATATTATCGGGAGTATACAAAGAGAAAGATTTGTGTGAGGTGCTTGAAGTAAAAGACCATCCTTGGCTCATCGGTGTGCAATACCACCCAGAATTTAAATCCAAGCCTCTGTCCCCTCATCCCCTTTTTGTTTCCTTTATTCAAGCAGCTATGCGATTATGCCGCGATTGATAGGCATTGACTACGGCAAGACGCGGATAGGACTGTCGCGCAGCGATCCCACAGCAACCCTTGCTTCTCCCTGGAAGGTGATTTCTCTTCCCAAAACAGACACCTTAGAAAAAGCCAAACAAGTGGCTCCCTATCTGCTCGATTGCGAAAAAGCTGTGATTGGCCTCCCCCTATACTTATCGGGCAAGCCAAGCGCCATGACAAATGAAGTAAAAGATTTTGCTACGCACTTGCAAAGATTGACGCATATCCCTTGCGTACTATGGGATGAAAGACTCACCTCCAAAGAAGTAGAAAAACTCATGCAAAGCAAACAAGTAAATCGGAAAACACGTGCAGCAAAATCAGATGTACTGAGCGCTACTCTTATCTTGCAAAGCTATATCGACGCTGAACCTCCTTCACAGAAATAGTATTTCGTCACCCATACAAATTAATTTTTCAATCAGCCGTTTTCTTTTCGCCTTTGTACCCTTTAAGAATTTGAACTTCGGATTTATCTAATTGCAAACCCGAAGTTCAGGTTAAAAAGCGGAAGCTGCATAAACAAAAGCTGAGTGGCCTCGATATCATGCCCACTAGTCTTTAAATCCTTCATGCCTATCCGCGACAGCCACTCCTTCTTTTTTGGAAAGGGGCAAAATCGGTTATAGATCTGCTATATAAATCCGAAATTCAGGTTTTAAGACCCTTTTTTCGTCGTTTTAACAGGTAGAATACTCATAATAAAAAATTTTATAAATCTTATTTATATTTATTAAGAAGATATTTATTTAAATAAAACACATATTTTTATAAAATAGTAATATACTTTTAAAAAGGTGTTTTTATGTCCATTAAATCAAATAATATTTTTTATGAAATGAATAGAGATATACATCATAATATTTGCGAATATTTACCCTTCATTGATAAAGCTACCTTATCAATTACTTCAAAAACAATGCATGAAATAGGAATAGTGCAGCACATAACACAGATTGAGTCGAGCCTAAATAATTTAAAGAAAAAGCTGCAGCACAATGGGTTAACTATCCAAGACGAGGAACAATTATCACAAACGCCTTCTCCAACAAAGGAAACAGAATCTAAAGCGAGTAAATTATTTTCTCTTTTGCAAGAAATCGAATCATTTACCAAAAATCTGGTTCAATGCTCTTTGGAAGAAGAAAGGCGAGACGCAATATTTTCAGCGTTCAACAAGCTGTCGCATGCCGAGCTAAACAAAAGTCCTGTCTACAAATATATCCTCTCTGAAATCTGCAGCGCAATCAATAATAATTCAGAAATTCCGTTTACGCCATCACACTTTCTCCCTTTATTTTCATACCCTTCTAGCCTGAAAAATAGCGCACAAAGCTTAAAGTGCGTCCTTGAGAGAGCAAAACAGGACAGCCTTGAAAATCTCCCGCTTTTAGCGGAAGCGAAAATTGATCAACTGAAAAATATCCCAAAGAATAAATTCTATACAATGGAAGATGCTATTGTGGACCAAATCAAAACAATTGAACCAGCCTTTAGCCCATACTTAGTAAATACAATAGAAGAATTAGTAAGGCAACCCGCTAATCCTAATGTTAGAAACAAAATAAATAATTTTTTTAAAAGAGAGCTGCAAAATTGCTATAAAAATAAAGATCTAAAAGAAGATAGCGAGGGTACGACTGAACACATATTGGCTACTTTGGTCGCCGCAAATATACTGCTTTCTCACTCTTTCGCGCCGCTAGAACGACTTTTCAAAGAAGCGTCACTTCTCTTTCCAATAGACGAAATAAGTACCGCTACTTTTCTTAAGCAGGTTATAGTGATCACCAGCGGCCTCGGTTTTAAGTACGAAGAATTAAGCCCTATAATAGAAACACAAATCTCTTCTAAAAAACATAGACCCTCTTTCTTACGTTACCGCATTGAAAACGATTTTCTATCCCTCGCCCTTAAATCTTCTCCAACCCTTGAAGAACTCAAAAAGCTTGCAAGCGAACTTGATAAAGAAGTAGGCCAGTCCTCAAAGGTATGGAGAGAGCTAATCGCACGTCTCGAGAATAGATATCCTGATTTTTTGGTATCTCACCACAAGGACCTCCTGGAAATGATCGAGAAAAAAGTTACTGATCAACTCGAGTATCTAAGATTAAAAAACTTCCTTCAAAAGAGCGTACGTCTTTGCTTGCAAGGAAAAACTAGCGAAAACAACGCAGCCTCGGACTACATTGATCACCTCAAATATAAAGATTGGAAAACCGATGAAGACAAACTCTTTCTCCTTTATAAATTTACCTCTGATCCTCAATTGACCCGGGAACACGAAGATAAACTGATCGAATTGGTGCGTTCCATGCAAGACGCAGATATAAAAGCTAAAGCGCAATTTTCTCTTTTAAAAAGCCTGCGATAGAAAAGCTAGGCAAGATTTTTGCACCTCCTTCACCTTGCTTTAGACGAAGGGAGGCGGGGTGTGCTCAGGCTACCTGCCGCCTAGCAAACCTCTGTTGCTCCCTTATCGAGTGGATATACCTTGATATCTTGGGCGGCGTCGTGCTTCAAGTGTGCGTTTTTGTGAACACAGCGCATTTGACAAGCGCATAGGCCAAATCGCAGCCTGGCGAGATATTTGCTGTCGACTCAGACGGCGTCCAAAAGTTTCAACCAAGCAGTCACTACACGCAATCTAACCGTTTTTTTAAAGAGCGTATGGCAAAACTCCCGCATAAGCCAGTTGCTAGCAACAAAACACTAAAACAAACCCAAACAGGGAGATACTTTTCTTTACCAAGAACAGCAGAGCGCGTGCCCTCCATAATGTATAGCATAGGATTTAAGCAATTCAGCCACCCAAGCAATGGCGAGAGTCGATAAAGCTCATGCCAAGAGTAAAAATATCCTCCAAACATAAACAGGGGATTAATCACACGAAACCAAATAAAATCAAGAACCGAAAGAGAACGCAATAGACTTGCTATCCAAAGAGAGAATGCACCCAAAAAAAGATTGCTTATTATAAACATTGCAAAAAAGGATAAATACGTGATCGCTCTTAAATCGATGAACGAAAAAAAGACAAGCTTGCCAACAACAAAGAGTAAAAAGGTTAAAATGGCCGTTGTCATGGCCCAGGAAAGGCCAATCGATATAAACACCCAAGTAGACGGCAAAGGGAGCGTCAAGAGGTAAGAAATGCGCCTTGCTTCCATGATATCTACCGTTAAACCCGCCGCCCTTCCTACAATTTCAAATAATCCAAAACTTGCGATAGCGCCCACCAGCATAAATGGGCCAAAAGTGCCTTCCATCCCAAGTTTAGGGAAGAGCAGCCCAAAAACGATGATATTCGTCAGTAAAAGAATAGAGGTGTTCATAAGCTTGGAAAGTAGCTGTCTTTTAAAGTCAAACCATTCCCTATAAAGCAGCTGCAAAAAGGTATAAAAAGGCAACCACTTATTCATCTTTTCCCTCTTCAATAAGGGCCAAAAACACTCCCTCTAAGCTCTCTTTTTTCCAAGCTGCCTTCACATTTTTTGGTGTATCCACCAAACGCAAACGCCCCTTATCTAAAATGCAAATACGATCGCACAGCGCTTCTGCTTCATCTAAATAGTGCGTGGTCAAAATAATAGAAACACCCATAGCCTTCAGCTCTAAAATCTGCTGCCATAAATGGCGTCGAACATGAGGATCAAGACCCACGGTTGGTTCATCCAGAATAACTATTTTAGGATCGTGCACTAAAGTGCGTGCTAGCAAAAACCGTTGCTTATAACCACCAGAAAGAGTGGTTGGCAAAGAGTGTCTATACTTCTCTAGATCAAATTGCGCAATCAAGCGATCCAATCGCGTTTTTAAAGTCGGCTTATCTACTCCAAAATAGCGACCTGAAAATAACAATAGCTCCTGCAACGTCAACCCTTTGTCAATATTCAAATATTGGGGGCAAAAACCAATAGAGCGTCTATAAGAAAAAAGCTGGTTGTAAATGGACGCTCCTTTCCATAAAACTTCGCCACTTGTCGGAGGAATCAGTGTAGATATAATGCAGGCGCTTGTCGTTTTTCCAGCGCCATTTACTCCCAATAAACCAAGAATTTCTCCCTTTGATAAACAAAAGCTTACATCACAGAGAGCAGTGTGACTGGCCTTGCGCGTGGTATACTCTTTGGAAATGGATCTCAACTCAAGAAAAGCCATCCAGCGATGTTAGCATGTTCATCTATTCTTTTCAAAAAAAGAAAAACGACGTATGGTGAAGACCATCTTTACTACTTGACCGTTGGGTACAAAATATGGAACACCATCCTTTAGAAGAGCCAGGGCACATCGATCGCAAACTCGATCCATGCATTCTTGTTATATTTGGAGCTACCGGAGACTTGACGGCAAGAAAACTCCTTCCTGCAATCTACAATCTCAAAAGAGAAGGGCAGCTCCCAGCGCACTTTGCTTGCGTTGGATTTGCAAGAAGGGAAAAAAGCCATGAAACCTTTCGATCCGAGACAGAAAAAGCCATCTCCTCCTTTTCTCGGGTCAAACCTATAGATAAAGATTTATGGAGTGGATTCCGAAAACAGTTCTTTTATCATCAATCTGCATTTGATGAAGATGAGGGCTACCGGGGACTAAAAACCTTTTTAGATAAATTAGACACAGAGCTGAACATACGTGGGAATCGGGTTTTTTATCTCTCTACGCAACCTCGATACTTCCCAACTATTGTGAGCAAATTGCATGAGCACCAGCTCTTGTACGATGAAAAAGTAAACGATCGATACTCCCGTGTGATCATTGAAAAACCTTTTGGTCATGACTACCAAAGTTCTCAAGAGCTCCAACATAATCTACTGCAGCACTTGAGAGAAGAACAAATTTACCGAATTGATCACTACTTGGGCAAAGAAACGGTCCAAAACCTCCTTGTTTTTCGTTTTGCAAATGCCTTTTTTGAATCTCTTTGGAACCACCGATACATTGATCATGTCCAGATCAGCGCCGCAGAAAGCATTGGCATTGGTAGCCGAGGTAAATTTTACGAAGAGCAAGGACTATTGCGAGACATTATGCAAAATCACATGATGCAGCTACTTTCGTTGGTTGCTATGGAACCTCCCTCTAATTTGACCGCAAACAGCATTCGGGATGAAAAAGTTAAGGTAGTGGAGTCTATCCGCCCTTTTAGCGCGCAAGAACTTAAAACGCATTGCGTGAGAGGACAATATGGACCGGGGCTTATTGATGGAGAGAAAACCTTAGGATATCGAGAAGAAGAGAACGTAAACCCTAAGTCTAACACTCCAACCTACGCCGCCGTCAAGCTGTACATTGATAACTGGCGATGGGAAGGCGTCCCCTTCTATTTGAGAGGTGCAAAACGCCTGCCAAAGCGATGCACCGAAATTGCCATTGTCTTTAAAAAAGCCCCTGGGATCTTATTTCCTAAAGAAAACAAGTCCAATGTACTTGCCATTCGCATCCAACCCGACGAAGGCATCTCCCTAAAGATGAACTGCAAAGTCCCCGGACCTTCTAGCCCCATCCAACCGGTGAAAATGGACTTTAAGTACGGCGCATTTTTTGGAGTGACTCCTCCTGAAGCCTATGAACGCTTGATTTGCGATTGCATGTATGGGGATAGCACCCTCTTTGCAAGGCAGGACGAAGTGCTGCACGCTTGGAAACTTTTCACTCCCCTTCTAGAGTACTGGGACGGGCATCCACCGAAAGATTTTCCCAATTATGAAGCGGGAAGCTGGGGGCCCAAAGACGCAGATGCCATGATCGAAAAAGAGGGACGCCGATGGAGGCTTGTGTAAAATGGAGCACATACAGACGATCCATCCATCAGAGGTTGAAAACGCCCTTGCAAAGATTTGGACTGCTTTGCAAGGCACTGGCAAGATGCGTTCTTGTCTTTTCAATCTCATTGTCTATGCGCATCAAAATGATCGGATAGAGTACATCGATGCGACCATAAAAAAAACGATTGAAAAGTTTCCAGCGCGCATTATCAAAGTGATACTAGACAAAAAATGTAAAAAAGCGCCTCAGACCAAGGTAGCTGCTTTATCAACAAAAAACAGTCCTATTTTTTGCGATGTGATTGAGATTTCGCTGCACCCAGACACCATCAATACTGTGGCACTGAGAGTCCTTCCCTTTTTATTGCCAGACCTTCCCCTCTATTTGTTGTACTCGGAAGACTTAGAAAAAACCAATCCTTTCTTTCCTCACCTAAAAAGGTATATCACGCGCATTATCTTTGATTCTGAGCTGACAAACGACTTGGGCCAGTTTGCAAAAATTGCGTTGAAGCAGTACGCCCCCTGCGATATCGCTGACCTAAACTGGGGAAGGATCAGTAGCTGGCGTGAACTCATGGCCTCTTTGTTTCATAACGCGCGCGAGCTTGCGCATCTAAAAAAAACCAAACAAATCACACTTAGCTACAACGCACGCCAGACAAGCTACGTTTCCCACACCCAAACACAAGCCTTTTTTTTACAATTTTTTCTAGCAACGCAGCTCAAATGGAAATTAGAAAACCACACAAAAACGCGCTCTAGCGTAACCTTTCATTACAAAGGCAACCAAAAACCTATTACGGTTACCCTAACCCAAGATACACATAAGCAACTCCGACCGGGAGGTATCTTGTCGATGCATATTACCACTACAGATGACAAAGAGTACCAACTCACCCGTGATGCAAAAAACCCTTACCTTATTACTGTCACAAAAAAAAATCCGCAGTTTTGTTGCCTTCCTTCCACCTTTCTTCTAGAAAAAGAAGAGTCCGGACAATCTCTGATCAAAGAGCTGTGCCATAATGGAACCTCTTTGCATTTTTTGACGCTCCTTAAAAAACTTCAGACTAATTACACTTAAAGGTGCCATGTGGAAAAAAACCAGTTTTTTATATCCAATGAGACCCAGGAGCTGCTCGTCCCTGGGGACAGAGAAGCAACATTAACGTTTGCTGCAAACCACTTTATTCAAACCGCCAGGCAAGCCATCCAAAACCACAAGGGTTTTTATGTTGCGCTTTCCGGAGGGTCTACTCCCAAAGCCCTTTTTCAGCTCCTTTCTACCCCTCCCCTAAGCGAAGGCATTGACTGGAGCAAAGTACACCTCTTCTGGAGTGACGAAAGAAGTGTACCCCCAACGCACAGAGATAGCAATTACGCCATGGCCATGCATGCGGGTCTTGAAAACCTACCCATTCCCAACCACCAAATCCACCGAATGGTGGCAGAAACGGCTATAGAGGAAAATGCGCAAGATTATGAAAAAATAATTCAAAAATGTGTGCCTAAGGCAAGTTTTGATCTCATTATGTTAGGTATGGGAGAAGATGGGCATACAGCATCTTTGTTCCCAGGTACACAAGGACTAAAAGAAAAGCAAAAGCTGATTATTCATAATGTGGTTGCGCAGAAAAATATAGCCCGTATGACCATGACCTTTCCGTGCATCAATAAAGCCCGCCATATCGTAGTTTATGTAATTGGTGCGGGTAAAGCAGAAGTGCTATCAAAACTATTTATCGAGAAAAACCCCTTCCCAATAGCGAAGATCGGCAGTCCCCACAATAAAGCTTTATTTATCGCAGACACAGCAGCAACAGCCCATTTACGCAATAATTCGTCGCACCATTAAAAAAAACTGGCCTGAATACACCCTTTTTATTAGAATGGTTCCAAGCGCCCTTTCTCTCTCTTGTAGCGCGCCTGTGTCCAAGCCCGAAAGCTAGGAGATTAATTTCTCGGACCCGGGCCCGCTACACGGGAAAGAAGGGGATTTTCTGGTTGTTTGGCCTGCATTTTCTGTCTTATAATCCATGCTCGTTTTAGGAATTGAAAGCACCTGTGATGAAACCGCTGTTGCTCTAGTGCGCAACGGGAGGGAGATCGTTTCCCATGAAATCGCCTCTCAAGTGAAAGTACATCAGGAGTTTGGAGGGGTTTTCCCAGAGGTTGCCTCGAGATGTCATGACGCCATCTTGATTCCCACAATCGAGCAAACCCTCCACAAAGGTGGGGTTACTTTTAAGCATGTAGACCTCATCGCTGTTGCTAATACACCAGGCCTCATAGGCCCGCTTTTAATGGGGACTACCTGTGCCAAGGCGCTTGGTTTTGCCCTGAAAATTCCCGTTATAGGCATTAATCATGTAGAAGCGCATCTGTACGCCGCCATGATGAATGCAGAGGAAATACCCTTTCCAGCGCTGGGTCTTGTCGTTTCCGGAGGGCATACCTTCATTGTCCAAATCAATAGTATCGGCAACTATACACTCCTTAGTAGCACGGTCGACGATGCTCTCGGAGAAGCGTTTGACAAAGTCGCAAAAATGTTGGGGCTCCCCTACCCGGGTGGCCCTGAAGTCGAAAGATTAGCGACGCGAGGAGACCCATACCGATTTCCTTTCAAAGGAGGCGTAGTAAAGGCCGCCCCGCATCAGTTCTCCTTCAGCGGACTTAAAACACACGTACTCTATACGTTACGCGCTCTTCCTTCACTCACTCCCCAAGATAAGGCAGATATCGCAGCTTCTTTTCAAAGAGCGGCTTTTAATGACATTATTACAAAGATCAATAGCCTTCATAAAACCAAAGCAAAAGCCCTCATCATCGGAGGAGGCGTAAGCCAAAATAGAGCGCTGCGCAGCCATTTGCTTTCTACTCTCAGTCTACCACTCTACTTCCCCTCTCCCCTATTATGTACAGATAATGGAGCTATGATCGCAGGCCTTGCGTTTCATATCTATAACCCACTTTTGGTAAGTAGGTTAGAAGTAGAGCCTCAACTATCTTCAGTAAACTTCATTTAACTTTTTTCTAATTTTCAATCTATAAAAAACAACAATAAATTTGTTATTTAAATTTATTATTAATAATGTTACAATATATTTTATTAATATTTATAAAATAAAAGGTTAGTAAAATGTTGTCACATAGTTTATCTCCTCTTCCACAAGAAATCATACATGAAGTCCTTTCATTTTTAGGAGAAAGTGCTCAAGACCGCTTCGGTCAAACAGATTCCCAATTTCGCGAATGGACAATAAGGCTACAAGGAAAAAATAGTGAGCATGTTCAAGCCATGATACAAACATATGGTTTATCGATAGATAGTATCAAATCATCGCCAAAGTCGCTTATCTATGCGGTTGTCCGTCAACTAGCATTTATACCAGACAGCCCTGATGGGTCTATAGATACGCAAAGGATAATAAAAGCAGGCGAGGTCTTTAATAAAGCAATAAACACCTATGCCTCTCCCTATAACGCACAGCTGATGCCAGCTAAAGCGGTGATGTCTTCGTGCTGTACATTATCGGAAAAATATGGGAGTGCAGCGCCCTTAACGCAAGAAACATTGAGCGACCTAATTTTCGAAAAAGCGCTCTTGCCACCCGAGGAGAAAAGCCATGACAATTTATCCCTGATTACAGCCATCCTTTACCTAACAGATCAGGAGCACCAAGATAATAATCTCCGCCACTGCTTCATCAAAAATATGTGCGATGAAACCATTATCACGTTCTTACAATCGATAGAAGCCACGCCATTGCACCAAACGGTATTAAAGCACATTCAGAAAGAGTTTTCAGCTAATCGATTTGATCAGATAGTCCAAAAATTGGCATTTTTTGCTTACGAAGAAAGCGATCAATATCGAGAGGTGGTGAATCAATACATCTCCTATATTTCTAATGAATCACTAAAATATCAAACAAAAGCTATCATTGCTGCGCAAATAGGAGCAGAAGAAAGCGATCAATATCGAGAGGTGGTGAATCAATACATCTCCTGTATTTCTAATGAATCACTAAAATATCAAACAAAAGCTATTATTGCTGCGCAAATAGGAGCAATAGATCAACTAGAGCAGTATATTAGCAAAGTCCCCAGTCCCTCTTTTCGCATACAAACAATCGACAAGTGCCTTAAAGCATCACAAATAGACCAAGGTACAAAAGATAAGACAAATGCACAAAAGGCGCGCGACCTTATTTACTTACTAAACAATCCAGAAGCAGTAGAAACTTCTTACATACAATTTGGAGACATCAACTTGGTAGTAGCAAGCGAAGAAGATGCTCCCCCTCTTCCAAACTACCATCCGCTGTTTACAAACGCTATATCTGCTGCTCGTCAAATAGAGGACCCTACTTTAAAAGCAGCCATTTTCCACGCTATGGCAGAGGGTCTAATCAAGCGGGCGGGCTACTCCCAATCTGAAACGTCTTCAACAATAAAACAGATCCTGTCTCAAACATTTCAAAGGGAAGCGATTTCGCCTCAAGAAATGCTGGACAGTATTATAGCAACTCTAACAGAGAAAAATAGCGAAAAACCTAAAAACAGATTTAATAACGCAATAAAATCAATCAAGAACTTAAAAAATAATGAACAAATTTCAGAATAAAAAATAATTTAGGTTTAATATGCAAACAACAGACTTTCATCACCACCATTCTAAAAGAGAATGGGTCCAAGGATCTTCACAAAATGCAAATGCAAATAGTGTTTTTTTTATTCTGAATAAAGATACCCTTTCGACCATTCTTTCTTTTTTAGAAGCGCAAGATTTATGTTCTTTATCCTTTGTAGATACAACGTTAAATGAGACTGTCAATAAAACACTCTATTTCGAAGCAGCCAACATTTTGCGCATTTTTCGAAAAATTAGCCAAAATATGCCAGACCGCCTCTGCCGCAGACTTTCTAACGAGGGTTGGTGCATCTCCTATGCAGGTGGCAAGCTAGATCTCCAAGACACTCCTCATCCAAGCCGTTTTATTACTGATCTTACAAGGCACAGCTTAGAAAGCTTGCAGCCTATTGTTTTTTTCCAAGAAAATCAGCAGCTGCTTGCTGAAGGCATCGATTTAGTTGTGAAGCAGGTAAGGCAACAAATGGCAGAAAATGTCACTTCTAGCGCTGCAGCAAACGCTGTAAAAACCCAGATGGAAGCATATAAAGCCATTAGCGAGAGAGTGACTACCATATGTAAAAACCAAAACCCCTCTTACGCGTACGATATAGCCCTTAGAGATAGTATTTGCGAATTTATAGCCTTAGCTAAAGCCCCTGTAACCACTACAAAAACAAGGCAAAACGCATTAAGCAGCGCTATCGTTGCTATCAAGCTCGTTCGTGACGAAAACTATGCAAAAATAATTTTAAAACAGCAAATAGAAGCACTTTTAGAGCATCAAGATCAAACAGCACTAGACGATTTCCTCAATTTTGGTTCTCAGCATGGTTTAACAGAATGTTTGATTGAAATAGCGCAAAGCAATCAAAAATTGTTGATCCCTATGGTAGGAATGGCAGTACGCTGCAATGCCATAGATGTGTGTAAAAAATTACTGCCTATGGTGCATGATATAGACAAGCGTCTCGAACTAATAAGAAAAAATAGAAATCCCAGCAAATCTTCGCCAAAACTGCAAGATATTTATCACCAATGTCTGGTAGAATTCTGCCTTGATAAAAAAGAAATTGGGTGCATGTCGGCAATAAAAGAAGCGCATAACATTCAAGGAGAAAGTGAGAAAAAGGCCAGCTATGATATGATTGCAGACAAGATCTACAATGGTTTCGTTGGCCACCTAAAATACAATCAAAAAAAACAATTACGAATACATGCCCTGATCGTGGAGCATATCAAGACGGGAAGGGCCTTGGAAAATGTGTTAAGAGATGGGGGATTTCGTCGATTTGCCGACAACATCAACCAAACCATTGGCAGTAACAAGCAGCGGCGCGCCATTTCTTTACCCTTTCCGTTTATTGGAAAGCTGAGAGCCTCGGTCTAGGCTGTTTTCCCTTGTTGTTTTCTTGTAGAAGCGGTAAAATCCCACTTGAGCGACTTACCTTGGAGAGTACTTATGGCAAAGAAAGGCCCTCGTGAAAATATTAAATTGAAAAGCACAGAGAGCGCGCAATGCTACTGGACGCGCAAAAATAAACGCAACACGCCGGATCGGATGGAAATGCGCAAATATGATAAGACGCTGCGTCGCCACGTAATCTTTAAAGAAGCAAAGTAGCCTTTTTTAGGTAGAGAGTGCGCATATTTGAGCTTGCTACGGCCCTTCGTTATTTGGTGCCAAGACGCAGCCATCTCTCACAGTCTATTGTTGCTCTTTTATCTGTTGGCATTATTGCCTTGGTAGTCTGGCTTTTAACGCTTTTCTTGTCCATTACAGAAGGAATTGAGAGAGAGTGGCATGGAAAGCTTACTTCCCTGCATGCCCCTATCCAAATTACTCCGACAGAGAAATATTACTCCTCTTATTACTACCAGGTCGATAGCCTTGCAGAGGCCTCCTCTTATACATTTAAGACGCTGCGTGAAAAAAAAAATGCACTTTCTACAGATCCTTATGACGCATCGATCGATTTAGCCTTGCCACCCTACGTCGATCCCCCTGTTTTAAATAAAAACGGATCACTAAAAGACCTAGTAAAAGATACCTTTTCTGCGGTGCAGCAACTACGGCTTCCGGGGTTGCATGTGGAGGAGTATGAAATTGGCGGCGCTTTAATGCATTTGCGTTTTACCTCGCAAACGCAAGAGAGTGCGGTATTAACACAAATCAGTTGCCTACGCTCTTTATCAGAAAATTGCCCTCCACAAAATAAGTTGCTCCAACCCCTTTCAAAAGGGGATCTCAACCATTTAATTCGCATTGAAAAGGAAAAAATTTTACAAAAAAACACAAAAGTTGAGGCGCAAAATTCTATTGCTGCTATACTCGCTAATGTCAACTTGGAAAAGTTACAATCCACCGGGAGTCATTGGGCCTTACCCCCCTCACTCTTGCCTAGTGACTCCACTTTTTCCTTTAGGCCGTATGTGGAAGATGGCCGTTTGGTGGCTCTCTTCGCTTCGTTGAAACCTACGTCCGAAATGGCCCTCGTCAGAAAAGGAAAGGATGGCCGTTTGTTTATTGACAACAATGGAAAAACAGAGCCGCTCAGTGAGGATGTCCCCTTGCTAGTGGAGGGCCCGGTAGCCATGGACGTCTGCGGCATTGATGGCGCTCTCGTAGACGTGTCTTTCACTCTGCAAGGCAGACGGATCAGAGGGCCTATCTCTTTTGAGAGGGTGGAAATAGTTAAAGCCAATGCAAAAAATGCTTTTTTAAAACCTCCACCTATCCCCCCTCCGTGGGCATATACGGTTAGAAATACGCTATGCTTGCCAAAAACAAGAGGGGAGCCTGTCCTACTGCCAAGAACCTGTACTACAAGCGATGTGGGACATGTTGGGGACGGTGGCACCTTGAACTATCAAGCGCTTACCCCTTCGGGACAGCAAGAAATGCAACTGCCGTTTTCTGTTGTAGGATTTTACAATCCAGGGATATTGACAGTAGGACCAAAATCCCTGCTTATGTCTTCGCAGACTATAGAAAGGATGAAAAATAATAGCCGATTTCTCCCTCTCACACCTTTACAAACTACAGGTATCGCCGTATGGTTTGACGGTATAGAAAAAACGCGCGAGGTAAAAGAAAAAATCGTATCTGTTTTAGAGAAAGACAACCTCTCTTCTTTTTGGAACGTAACCGCATTTTATGAATATGATTTTGCAAAAGATTTGCTGCAGCAGTTCCAAAGCGATAGATACCTTTTTACTTTGGTGGCTATCCTCATTCTCTGCGTAGGCTGCTCAAATATCCTCTCCTTACTTATCCTCCTTGTAAAAGACAAACAGAAAGAAATTGGTATTCTGCAAGCAATGGGGGCCTCTAAAAAAACCATCCTGACCATTTTTGCTACCTGCGGTTTTACGATGGGATGTGCGGGCGCCGTGATTGGCCTGACACTTGCCTTGGTTTCTTTGCATTACTTAGAACATCTAGTCGCCTTTTTAAGCTTCTTAAAGGGACATGAGCTTTTCAACAGCACATTTTATGGACAGCAGCTACCAAATACTTTGAGTCCATTTGCCTTAAAGCTCTTAATTTTTGCCACTCCTACTTTAGCTATCTTAGCCGCTCTTGTCCCGGCCTATAAAGCGTGCAGGCTCTCTCCTGCCGCCATCTTAAAAGGAGAAGAGCGATGATTTTTCATGCAGAGAAGCTCACAAAAATTTATCAAGGCGGCCGCGCCATTTTGTCCAACGTTTCTTTGGAGGTAAAACAAGGACAAAGCTTAGCTATCATGGGGCCTTCGGGCGTTGGCAAAAGCACTCTACTGCACATCCTCGGCACTATTGATGAAGCAACAAGCGGTAGTCTCTACCTAAACGGTAAAAAAATCACCTCTAGGGACCGTGAAGCGTTTCGGCGCTTTTCTTGCGGCTTTGTTTTCCAGATGTTTTTCCTAATGGAATCTCTTTCAGCTATGGATAATGTGATGATTCCAGCAAAGCTTGCGCACACCTTCAAGAAAAAAAGGGACGCACGCGCCCTACACTTGCTTGAGATGTGCGGCGTAGAAAACAGGGCAACCACACAAGCGAAATTCCTTTCTGGAGGGGAAAAACAGCGGATAGCCATCGCAAGAGCGCTTTGCAACGATCCCCCTCTCCTCTTAGCGGACGAGCCTACCGGAAACCTGGACGAATACCACTCGCAAAAAATACAAACGCTCCTTTTGCAAACGGTGAAACAACAAAAAAAAGGGCTTATTGTCGTCACACACGATTTGAGCTTTGCAGAAAAGTGTGACCATATCCTGTATTTAAAAAACGGAATCCTCAGCAAGGAGCAAGATCACGTATGCGTATTTTAGTCGTTGGAGTGGGCTACGTCGGCCTTGTCTCTGGAGCCTGTTTTGCTGAGATGGGAAACCAGGTAACCTGTCTCGACATCGATACCGATAAAATCGAAAAGCTAACCAAAGGGAAATGCCCTATTTACGAGCCCTTATTAGAAGAAATGATACTGCGCAATCAAGCCCAAAAACGGCTATCCTTCACCGTAAGTTACAAAAACGCCCTTGTGCCTCCTCCAGAAGTGGTTTTTTTATGCCTTCCAACACCGCAATCGGAAGAAGGATGTCAGTTGGGATACTTAATGGAAGCTATCAAACAGCTGGCAACGCACCTCAAACACCCTACTTTAGTTGTCAATAAATCTACAGCCCCTATTGGGACTACTACGCAAATAGAAACCACCGTAAACCAATTTTTAAAACAGCAAGGCCATCCTTTTTCGGTAAAGGTTTTATCTAACCCAGAATTTTTGAAAGAGGGCAATGCGGTGCTCGATTGCTTAAAACCCGACCGAATTATCATTGGAGGGTCTGACAAGGCAAGCATTAAGATCTTGGAAAAGCTCTATAGCCCTTTCGTTGTTAACCACAACCGCCTTGTCATCATGGACATCCCTTCTGCGGAGATGACAAAATACGCAGCAAATGCCATGCTTGCCACACGCATTTCCTTTATGAACGAAATAGCCGCTTTATGTGAAGCCGTAGACGCAGATGTGCGAAAAGTCCGTATAGGCATTGGCTTAGACCCGAGAATCGGTCTTGACTTCCTTTATGCAGGCGCTGGCTATGGAGGCTCTTGCTTTCCAAAAGA
>JAUIKQ010000024.1 GCA_030430655.1 Chlamydiia bacterium | reverse complement strand
CCGTCTTGCCTTTTGCGGCAGTGATGTACTTTTCGATTTCTAGACGCGATGTTTCGGAAACGGTGATGACCTTCTCGGCCCTTTCGACAGAGGCTGGAATTTGCTTTTGGAGGATGAGTCGATCCCTTGGTTTGAACCAGTCGGGTTCGATGAAAAACGAAACATCGTGGATCGTTGTGACGGCGTTTTTGGCAAACGGCTCTTTTTAGGAAAATGGTTTGCGGTGCGCCCTTATGCGGGGGTCAGAGGTGCTTGGATCGATCAAGATTATTTAGCAAAGTATCATGGAGCGTGGCAGCTTTTTGACGGAAGTGGTACATTTTTAGATTTCAGAGATACTTCTTTTAAGGTCACTAATGACTTTAAAGGTGTTGGCTTTTTGTTTGGGTTAGAAAACGACTATTATATTGCGCACAATTTTTCTGCCTTCACCAATTTGACAGCTTCGCTCCTTTATGGGAGATTTAGTGCTGTTGAAACAGCGGATGGACAGGCTGTTATTACTCCATTTCTGACTCCTTCTGTTGCTATTCCTGAGACCGTTATACTAAATAGAGATTTCCACAGAGTGCGCCCAAATATAGAGGGAGAGATTGGACTGAGATGGGAAAAGTTTTTTTCCGGCAACTCTTCTCGATTTTTTATAGGCGCTTCTTACCAATTTTCTTTTTGGTTTTTTCAAAATATAACAGATAATGTTATCCTTTATTTTGATGAGGTTCAGAACTCTTATGCGAGTTCGAACGTGGAGTACAGAAACCTTCAGTTCCATGGAATAAGGATCCAAGCAGGATTTGATTTTTAGTGAAGTGGTCCTTTCTAGAGAGACGTAGGCTACAAATAATGAACATTGTAGCCTACCTGTATAGCTTTTTTGTGGAAGCTACTGCTTTGGCGCGCTCTCGCCTTCATTTTCAGCGTTAAGGCGTTTAAGCTTCTTAAAGTAGTCTATTCGTTTTTGCATTTCCCTCTCAAATCCTCTTGGAGCCGGTTCATAAAAGTCTTTTATTTCCAATGCTTTGGGCAAGTAGTTTTGTCCAGAAAAAGCGTTTTTCGTATCATGGTCGTACTTGTACCCCTTGCCAAATCCCATGTTTTTCATCATTTTGGTAGGTGCATTGATTATTATGGATGGAGGAGGAAGATGGGAGGATTGTGCGGCTGATTGCATAGCGGATTTATAAGCGGTATATATTCTATTGCTCTTAGGGGACAAAGCAAGGTAAACAGTTGCTTGAGCAAGCGCTAACTCTCCTTCTGGGGAGCCGAGTCTTTCAAAGGCTTGGCAGCAGTTTAAAGCCACGTTTACCGCTTGAGGATCCGCAAGCCCAATATCTTCGATTGCCATGCGAACCAAGCGCCTTGCGATGAACTGAGGGTCTTCTCCTCCGTTTAGCATGCGAGAAAGCCAGTAAAGAGCAGCATTCACATCGGATCCTCTAACAGACTTATGCAGTGCAGAAATTAAGTTGTAGTGATGATCCCCTTTTTTGTCGTAGCTTGGCAAGGCGCACATAGAGGAGAGGTCTTTTTCTGTGAGTATTTCTTTACCGCAGGCTAGAAGGTGATCTAATAGAGTGAAGAGATAGCGCCCATCTCCTTTTGCCAGCTCAACTAAGTACTTTTTCAGCTTTACTGACAAGTTCATATTCGGATTCTTATTTTCAAATCGCTGGACAATCGTCTGGAGGGAAGCACCGTCCAAGGGTTTTAGTGGCAAGACTTGCAAGCGGGACAAAAGCGCATTATTCAAAGCAAAAGAAGGATTTTCTGTTGTTGCGCCAATTACGACACAAGCGCCATTCTCTATGTAGGGAAGAAAGAGGTCTTGCTGCATTTTGTTGTAGCGGTGTATCTCATCAATGAAAATAATAGGCGGTGCAAGCAAAGGCTGATTTTTACTTTCTTCAACCACTGATTTAATAGCGCTAATAGGGGCGTTTACTGCGCTAAAGCCATAAGATGGGTTGGAAAAACTTTTTGCATAAATACGAGCGATCGTTGTTTTACCACATCCAGGAGGTCCCCATAAAATCAAGGATTTAGGGGATTTTGCCTGCAACGAGAGGGTAATCGTGCTAGTGGCTGTGAATAAATGGTCTTGTCCTACAACGTTTTCGAACAAAGCTGGACGGTAAACTTCCGCCAAAGGGGGAATATGCATATGTGTTTTGCGATTTGATGAAAGTCCGTTAGGATAGCCTATTCTTGATTTTCTATGGAGAACCAAGAAGGCTTGCGCAGCTGAAAAATCAACAGAGGGATGCCCGCCATAACAATAAGACCAATGATCAAAAAAGATTCGTAAAACAACAGACTTCCGACGCGTAGCTGCGCTGGTGGAATAAACCCAATAAAAATACCAAATAACGTGGCTAACATGCCAACGCTTCCAACAAGCCAAATCCCCCGGTGTTTGTGAGGAATTTGGTAAGACCTGGGAATTTGTGGATGGGAGTAGCGTAATCGAATGGCTGCAATAAACATTAGAAGGTACATCAAAAGGTACATTTGCGCGCTGAGCGCGCTTAAGATCCAGTAGGCAACGCTAATAGAAGGAGTGTACAGTATCACAAAGGTGGCAATGGTAACAATAATGGCTTGAAATAATAAGAGATGGGTGGGCGTTCCGTGTTTGTTTAAATTTTGGAAACAGGGAGGGAGATTGCCGTGGGTAGAAGTCGTATAGAGAGCCTTAATAGGTCCCATGATCCATGAATTGACTTCAGCGATAGATCCCATAACTAATAAAATGGCAAGTACCGGCAAAATCCACGCGATATTGTAGTAATCAAGAAATATTCTTAATGCCTCCATCAAGCCAGCGACCAAGCTGATTTTTTCTTTAGGTACCACAACGCCGATCGAGAGCGAGCCTAAAAAGAATAGGGTGAAGGTGATGATGGCAGCTAAAATAATTGCCCGAGGGTAATTGCGGCCGGGGTTTTTAACTTCTCCAGCATAAGCCGCTGATACCTCAAGCCCGGAGAAAGCTAAAAACAGCCCTGCTAAAAAGACAAAATTGGAGAGCTCGAACTTTGGAATAATTTCGGTAGTAGAAAAGTGGATTTGCAAGGTATTGTCTCCAAGTACCCACATGCATCCTAGTCCTATGATGAAAATCCCAGGAACAATTGTTCCAGCAATAACTCCGATTGTAGAAATAAGACTGGATGTTTTAAGGCCCAGGTAGTTGATAAGAGTCATTCCCCAGAAAAACACTAGAACAGTCGCTAAAACAAAGTACTTGTTCTCTGCAAGTGACGGCTGGAAAACATAGGCAAGCGTGGCAGCAATGAAAGAGAGAATAGCAGGAAACCATGTCACGTTGTGCACCCATTGCATCCAGATAGCAAAAAAGCCCCACCTGTCACCTAGCGCTTCTCGCACCCATACATAGATACCCCCAGATTTAGGCCATCCTGTTGCTAGTTCTGCTGAAATAAGCGCGCATGGAAGCAGAAAGCAGATAGCGACTAAGGCAAAGAAGAAGATCATGCTATACCCAAGCTCTGCGACTAAGGGTAGATTACGTAGACTGGCCATGATTGATACGTTCAACATAGCCAGTACGAAAACAGAAATGACTCGTTTTTGCTTAAATTTTGCAGATGTACTCACGTCGGTCAGGCTCCTTCTTTTATTGCATTTTAGCTAAGTAGCTGCATCCATTCTATTCTTAAGTCCGGTTTCTAGATATAGGATATTTTATGTTAAAAAAAAAGCGTCCAAATGTTTCACGGGATTATTTTACGAAAAAATAAGCAATAAATAATAAATAAAATCAACAAAGTTATTTATTTTTAATTTGATTTTTGTTTTATATTTAAATTGTAGACATATAATGATTTTAATGTTGATTTTTATACAACACGGTCCTAAATGAAGGAGCTTGGCTATCATGCTTACGAAAAAAAGGACAACCACTAGGAAAAGTACGGCAAAAAAAGTGGTTGTGAAGAAAAAAGCGGCGCCAAAGCGCAAAGTCGCAGCGAAAAAAGCAGCGCCAAAGCGTAAAGCAGCGGCGAAAAAAGCAGCGCCAAAACGCAAAGTAGCGGCGAAAAAAGCGGCGCCAAAGCGCAAAGTCGCAGCGAAAAAAGCAGCGCCAAAACGCAAAGTAGCGGCGAAAAAAGCAGCGCCAAAACGTAAAGCAGCGGCGAAAAAAGCGGCGCCAAAACGCAAAGTAGCGGCGAAAAAAGCAGCGCCAAAGCGTAAAGCAGCGGCGAAAAAAGCAGCGCCAAAGCGTAAAGCAGCGGCGAAAAAAGCGGCGCCAAAGCGCAAAACAGCACGCGCAGTAGAAAGAAGCGCGCCAAAGCGCGCCAGATCGGCTGCAAAGCCTAAAGCAAGACGTAGCAGGCATATTACGGCTGGCGTTTAAGCATTTTTGAGCAGCCTTTTAGTTGCTGCTCAAATTTCTTTCAGCACTTCTCCTTGAAAACTACCACACATTACGAAGGAAGAGAGGGGATTGCGCCCTTTTGGCTTTTCTGCGTGCTGCATTTTTTCTAAGGGCAATTGCGCTACTTTTCCAGGCTTGCCCACCGCTGCCATTGCTTCAATGGAGTACTCTTTAGGAATATGCAAGGCAGCATAGGTTCTTTCTCGGTCAAAACCTTCCATGCCATGCACGACTAGTTTACGGGCATGTCCTTCTAGGCAGAGGTTTTGCCAAGCAGCGCCGGTATCAAAACTATGCGTATTGGAGGGCTTGCCGTTGTGCTCGAGGTAGCGATAAGAGAGAATGACAACAAGCGCAGCAGCGTGCTGTGCCCACTGCTGATTGAAGGGGACCAACAAGTCGAAAAATGTATTCCAGCTTTTTGACTCCCGCCTGGCATAAATAAATCGCCAAGGTTGGCTATTATAAGAAGAAGGAGCCCACTTTGCAGCTTCGAAGAGAGGCATTAACTCGTCATCTGTGAGTCCCTCACCTGACATTGCACGCGCCGACCACCGAGTGAACAATAAGGGGTGGATTGGGTACTCAGGCAACCGATAGTGCAGCATAGAATTTTCATCCATAAGGCTCCTCCAAAAAAGGCGAATACCGCGAGGATAACATAGTGTGAACCATTAAGGCAATGCTGCTTCCTATGTAGGCCCCCACTAATACGTCACTTAAGTAGTGCTTTAATAGTATCAAGCGAGACAGCGATACAAAAAGCGCAATCCCATAAAGAAGCAATCGCTTTTGAGGTAGATAGTAGCTAAAAGTGACAGCATATACAAAAATGGCCGCTGTATGTCCAGAAGGAAAGGAAGTACAGAGATTTTGCCCACAAAACGGAAAAAAGGCAAATGCTGTATTTTCTTGTACTCCTAAACAAGGACGTAATCTCCCTACACTTAGCTTGAGAGAATTTACAATTAAAGAGGTGAAGAGCTCGGCATAAAGGAGAGGAGAGTACGTAATCGCTTTTTTTTTGTGCCTTTTTCGATCAATGACAAAGGCAAGTAAGATCAAAGAAGGAAGGCCTAAGCTGGTTGATAGCGTTTGTGCAAACGGCCTTAGACAGGAGGCGTTTTCTGATAACCATACCGAAGCGGGCAAATCCCATAACAGAGCGATAGGAAGCAAAACAAGAAAAATCATTCACAGAGCGTGTGTGATTTGTTTTTTTTTTGCAACGGATAAAACAGCGGAATAGCAGCGCTTTTTTACTGATTTTTCTCACGGTAAGGAAGGAAGATTTTTACGGTAATATAGCGTGCTAAAGCAGTTGCGAACGCTACGAAAGCAAGGGTAAGACCTGCAACTGGACAAAAAAAACATAAAATGGCGCTGCAAAGGGAGAGTAAGCGTGCTATTAGACCTAAGTAATGGACCCATTTTTGCTTGCGGATCTGCTGATTGATGTCTCGAACAAAAAGATCTGTTTTTTGAATACTTTGCAAGAACGCGGTGTAATGAGGGGCGTTTGCTCGTAAACGGCAGTGGTGCGCAAACCCTTCTCTATCTAGCTTCTGCACCAAAGAGACAGAGAGGGCGCGTCCAAGATTTTTACGGCGGACAATAGAAGGGATCAGATATTGCGTTTCGATCTGCTCAAACATTCCTGCAAGGAGATGGCCTTTGATCCATTGAAGATTAGTAGAGTTTGCAACGGTCCTTCCCCTTTTTAACTCTACCCCTTTATTCCGGTATTTCCAAAGAACCGCCTGCACTCTTTTTACTAATACATCGCTGGTTTCCTTGCCAGCTAAGGCTTCTATCTGCGTTTGCGGGAGGAGGGAAAGCCGTTTTAAGGCCTTTTCTGCATTTTTTGTTTCTTGGATAGTATTTATTTTTCTTATTAAAGAAAGATTTATGGATTTTTCTATATTTTGTATTCTTTGTAAAGCAAGTAATTCTAAAAGTCCTTCTAGCAACGATACAGGCATTAACAAAAAAGTTAAGATCGCATTAACGAAGGGGGTATAGCGAATATTTTTGAAAAAAGAGAGGCCAGAAGCAACGATAGATACCGCTGCAGCTATACCTGCAGTAATTCCTGCTAGATGTAAGGAAGCGTCTATTCGACCAAAGCGATCTCCTTCCTTATGGGTGGAAAAAATATTTTTTATACACCGCAGCATCTCGGGGCCGAAGGTAAGTAGAGAGGTAATAGAAGGCATAATGGGCATAGCAGGAAGAGGGAACGGCGTAATTGCCTTATTGGAGTATAAAGGCTTAAAACTTTGAGAAGAAGTGGTGGATATCATCCTTTCTATTTTAACAAAAACCTTTTTGTGATAGAAGTTAAAATTATGCGTTTATTTAGTTTTGTATTTTACATTGCATGTTCAATAATTACGGTTAGCGCTTTTGGCAACAAGGCTGAATTCCAGGCTAAAGATTTTTCTTATCTTGAGGGGAAACTAGAGGGAATAGACAGTAATCTCCTGCGTATGCATTTCACGCTGTACAATGGCTATGTAAAAGCGAGCAATGCTCTTTTGAGGGAGATGGAGGTGATGCGTCGCCAAGGAAAGATGCATGAGGTGGGCTACGGCGCTTTGAAGCAACGGTTTAGTTTTGAGTACGACGGCATGGTACTACACGAGCTGTTTTTTGAGAATTTAGGTGGTAAAACAGCGTTATCGAGCAAATCTTCTCTTTATAAAGCTTTGGTAAAAGATTTTGGTAGTTACGATAGCTGGGTCCGTGATTTTAAAATGACGGGGTTAATAAGGGGCATTGGATGGGTGATCCTTTGCTTTAATGTAAAAGAAAAAAAATTGTTTCATGCTTGGGTCACAGGACATGATATTGGCCACTTATCCGAGTGTAAGCCTTTGCTTGTCTTAGATGTCTGGGAGCATGCCTATATCATCGATGTTTTTTTAAAGAATGTTGATTGGTCTGTTTGCTCTAGGCGTTTTGAAAAAGAACTATGATCTTTTTGCAAGCCATCTTCTCGAAAGACGTATAAAAAAATAGGCGCAAGTGAATGTGGTAACAAGGGCAATAATGCCAGAGGGGTAGAATTTTTGTGTTTTTACCGCGCGATAGACAAACAGAGCTTCTAAAAGAGGTAAAAAAATAGCCATTAACCTTATAGCAAGTGGGCGCGCTCTGTAGAGGTAGGGAAAAAAAAGATTGATGACCAACCCTATCACAATCCCACTAAGCAGGGAGTGCCAGCTAGCCGATTTTAGATACCCGAAGATACCAAAAACAATCAAAAAAATCCCATATAGGCTGGTGACATAGGCTACACACTGCATGTGCTAACCTTTGCATTAAACCCCTTAAAATGCAATCATTTTTCTATGGAAATCTTGCAAAAACACTCCAAAAATATCGATTTGCTAGTGCGCGCTTTCGACCTCGGTCAAGTGGTTGCCTTGCCAACAGACACTGTATTTGGACTGGCAGCTGGAGAAAGGGGCCTTGCGCGTTTACATGCGATTAAGCAAAGGCCTTTGAGCAAGCCTGTCGTGATACAGCTTGCAAGTATTGCGCAGGTGGAGGCGATTGCCTATGTTAACGCAAAACAGCGCGCTTTGATGGAGCGTGTTTGGCCAGGTCCAGTAACCCTTGTTTTGGAGAAGCGACCTTTGCTACCGATGCATTTTACGGCAGGCCAGTCAAGCGTTGCCATACGTCTTCCTGGCTGCGCTTTTTTGCTAAAACTTTTGCGTCAATGGAACCGGCCTCTGTTTGTTACCTCTGCGAATAAAAGTGGGTGCAGTCCCTTGAAGAGCAGCGGAGCCGTCGCCTTTGCTTTTCAGGATCAAGTGGACTACATTATTGAGGGCACGGCTGATAAAAAAGCATCGACAATTATTGATATTACCACCGAAAAATATTCCCTTCTCCGTAGGGGAGAAGAGGAGGTTATTTTAAATTTTCCCTTATAGCTTGCACGAGCTGGAAAAAAGGAATAGGACGATGGAGGCGGCTGAGCTGTAGGAAGTCAAAAAAAGCTGAATCAAGAGAGGGGTGTTTACGGCACTTTTGTGCTGCTTCTAGGAAGGTTTTTTCTTCTACAAAGGGCGCTCCCCACGGTGTGGATAAGAGATGGTGGATTTGCTGCTGCGCTTGAAGCGTCTTTTCCTCTGCAACTGTTTGTTTAGCCGCTTTATTCAGTATGCACACTTTATCGGCAAAACGGCGTAAAGTGCGCATTTGAGGGTGGCGCGCTGTCGATCTCACCCAAGCCCGCCATTCTTTGTGTACGTCAAGTACACTCTCTTTAAACTGCTGACGACTCTTGCTCTGCTTCTTCATCGAGCAAAGTTTCGTCTTTTGAAAACAGTCCCTTAAGATTATCGAAGACTTGCTCTACCTTATTACTTGGATTTAGCACGTCTTGGAGGAGATGTTGCATCCCTTCCTTAGAAAAGACATTTCTCAGCATCTGCTGCATGATAATATCCATAATTTGTGAAGTGGGTAGTCCCCCTGTACTGCTGACGTTATACAGTTCGATACGTTTGATGGGCCTTAGCTTTCTAATAGACCCGCTATCTTTATATACAAGCTCGATGTCTATGTTTGTTAGGACCAGTTTTTTAATAAGTACGCTTTTCTGCTTTCCTTCTTTTTTTTCTGATTTTTCAGGGGTTTCCTTTTTTCCTTCCGACAGGTTTCCCATAATGGTGCTCCAGTTACCCTTAGGGCTTCCTTTCTTTTCAAATTCTAGTCCAAGATAGATATTGTCTAAGTGAATTTCATCAATAACGATGTGGTCGTGAAAATAATTTTTTATAGGAGATAAAATATCTAAAGAATTAACACTTAAAGATTTAGAGAGAAGTGATCCTTTGGGAACACCTATCATTAGTCCCTTCAAGCCTATTTTGTTTAATGAAAGATTCAAAGTTTCGATTTTCACAGGGACTTTGGCCTCAGAGGAGAGCTTAGAAGAAATAATATTAGGGATGTAGTTCCATACAAACAAAACTGCAATGACCAAGACAATAAATATTCCAATAAACCATCTCAAAGCTTTCATAATGACCCAATTTTTTGTTCCATATTGTTACAAATAATATAAAAGATAAATTTTTACAAACTATTATTGCATATTTTTTGCAATTAACTGATTGTTAATGATTTATGCTATTACCTTTCTAAGGTAGGGAATTTATTTTGAATAATTATGTTACAAAAAAATATTTTTATGTTATATATAGATTATATAAACATAATATTAATTAAATCTATTTAAAACAGAATGAGATGTTTTACATAGATAGAGTAAGGAAATAGCTTTATGTCATATAATAAAATCTCTAATAACCAAGTGTCTACCCAAGGGAATATCTTGGCTGATACAAATGAGAGTAGGAAAGTGCGAGCAAATGCCGCGCTGTTAGTAGCGGCTTTAGATATTTTGGAAAAAGCGAGGTTGAGTCAGTCTATTAATAAATCGTCTACTTCTGGATTTATTCCAAGTGGGGCTAAGTTTAACCCAACTAGACCTAAGTTTATCCCAACCAGGCCTAAGTTCATTCCAGGTGGGTCAAAGTTCATTCCGGTAGAACCTTTCAATCCCTATTTCCCCAAAAAGCCTCATCATGAGACGGGAGCGCAGTATGAGCTTGCTTTTCAGAAGCTTCTCGTTGCTGGTGACCCTGAAGGGTATATCGATGCTTTGTCTAAGTTCATGGAGCTTATCTACAACCAAAGCGAGCAAACAGCAACACAACAAGAGCTAGAAAAGTTAAACATGCGTAGAGAAGCATTTACAAAAGCGCTAGAAGCGTTACGTAATGCAGATCAAGCGCAAGTGCGCGCTTTTATCCAAGACTATTTCAATACTATGAAAGGGCAGTTATCTGCTGTGCGTCAGGCGGAGCTAAAAGGAGAGCTAAAAGACATTAGTAAAGGAGATAGCGCTGGCGAGAAGCTATTAAAAAAAGAGCAAAAGGCCATTAGACAAGCAGAAGAAGACATTGCGTCAAAACAAGGCGATATTGCATCTAATCAAAAGGACGTAGCATCAGAAAAAGAGAAAATAGCGGAGTGGTTATCCACAATTCACGATGCGGAGAAAGAAACAAAAAAGCACTGGTGGGATATATTTGGAGATGTTGGTGCTGGTGCGACTATAGGCGCTTTATACACAGCCATTGGGTGTTTAACGTTAAGAGAAAAAGCCCATCTTCATGACATTAGTAGCGATAAGGTTGATATCGCAAAAGACAAGGAAGCGCTTGGAAAAGACGAAGACAGCCTAAACACAACCATAGAAAACATCAAACATATGCTTCACATGCATATAGAGCAAGCGCTAGACTCGGAAAAATCTAGTGGAAGTAATACGCAGTCGCAATTAGATGGTTACCAGAGCGCTGTTTCCGATCAGAATTCTATCGTGAATAGCTTAGAGTCGATTGTCAGCGGCGGTGTTTTATAGTTCCGCTCTGCAGCCCTATTGTTGCACTCTCTATTTAGCTTTAAGTGTTTCCAATAGATCATATATGCGTCGATATGACTTTATCGACGCATTTTGTTTTAGGTTTTGCGATCGATACAAAAACCTTTCTAAACACAATAAGAGTTGTCTTTTTAGTTGTGGTATCGTTAAACTTCTCCAGACTAGTTTGCTATAAAAATTGGTGTAATATATGAAGAAAGTAGAGGACTTACTGGGATCTTGGAATCTTCATCGTACAATGGAGTTTTTATCCGGAGAAGATGGTGGATGGATGTCAGGGAAGGCAGTTTTTAAGCCTGGCGTAGAGGATAATCAATTGCTTTATGAAGAGAACCTGACGCATCACACTCTCGATGGTGGGTGTTTTAGTGGTTTTAAAAGCTATATCTACCGTTTCGGGAGTGGAAGGATAGATATTTATTTTTACAATCCAGAGGATACGGAAAAGCAAGCACTCTTTTTGAGCTTAAATGCGGGGGATGCTGCTGACTTTTCTCAAAAAGTCACAGACGTAGATCAAAAACCAGTTCCTCATTCCACATTTCATTTTGTCAATCCTCATTTGCTGAAGACTGTGTTTTGTGTTAAGAGTTCTCAGAGGAGCTATATCATAAAAACTGTCTTAAGCAAATGCATATAAAAAGCCATAGCTATTCCCATGATGAAAAGTCCGTTATTATGGGGAAACGGTGTTTAGAAGAATGGTTAAGACACGCATCTGGGATGATTGTGGAGGTGCGTACCTCTCTGTCTTCTTCTCATCCGTTAGTTATACAGATGGTGCAAAAGGGTATAAAGGTCGTCTTTTGTAGCAAGTCAAAGCTGGATAATTTGGTGCAAACAGATTCTCATCAAGGTATCGTAGCGTATGTTTTTTCCCCTCGCACTTTATTTTCTTGGAAGGATTTTACTAACGGGGGGCTGCTTTTGCTGGACCGCATTTATGATCCGCAAAATGTGGGCGCACTAATCAGAAGCGCTGAATGTTTTGGTATAAGTGGGATCGTAATATCGAAAAATAGGGGATGTTCTTTAACTCCCGTAGTGGCAAAAGCAAGTGTGGGTGCAAATGCGCTAGTGCCAGTATATCGAGTAGCGAATTTGGCCACTTTTGTAAAGGGCGCGCAGCAGCATGACTGTCAAGCCATTGCGACGGTTCAGCCGACGGCGCCGCGGGCAGTGTCTTTATACCGCTTTGAATTTCCAAAGCGATTTGTTTTAATGATGGGGTCCGAAGGCACTGGACTGCAGCCACTGCTCATAAAGAAAGCCGATGTTTGTCTAACCATTCCAATGCACGGAAAAATTAATTCTCTCAATGTCTCTCAAGCAGCGACAGTTTGCCTCTCTCATTGGAGGTCGTAGGGACGGCAGTGGTCGATTGAAAAGCACAAAGAATATAGAGATTAGAGGAGATCTGGATGGCTTACGATAAAGCCAAGATCGGGAGCGAGCGCTGGCACAATGTGCCAAACTGCCGGTACAAAACCCTTTTCATCTAGAGGCACATCTAAGTAAATAACAGTATCTTCTGTCTCTTTTTGGGGATACACTTTCCAAGTTTGCTGTTTTTCCCTTCCCTTTGAAAATGCCGTGATAGTAAATTCTGTGAAGTAGACCGGGGAGTAAAGTGTAAATCTTAAATTTTGGTTATACATTTTAGGCAAGTGCAGCATCTTTGGTTGTCTATAAGGGATAATAGTGCTGCTTTTTAGCCCCGTTCCTGAGTCAATCGTTTGCATTTTCAAGGGCGTGCCTTCGGTCGAGCACTCAATCCAATAAGGAAAGGGAAAGTTTGGTTGCTTTGGGTCAAAATACAGGGTGAATGTCTTTCGGCTTAAAGGGGAATTATCGTTGGGCCACTCCAACATCGTGACCACGGCGTAGGTTCTAGAGCATCGCTTTCCGTTAATAAAAAAGGCTGGGAGCCAAGTTTTTCTTGTATCTATTTCTTCTTGCGGGGGGGGCTGTCCAATTTTTCTTTGCTGATGTTTTGGGATTTTTTTCTGTGGAGTGTTGAGCAAAGAAGAAAGATAAACCTGGTCGACTGGGAGATAAGCACTATGCATTTTTGAAAACACTTCCAAAAGCTGTCCATCACTTTTTTGGAAAATATAAATATTCCAAGCGGTGTGGCCTGGTGCATTGTTATTAAGAAAGTTTTGCCAATTTCCATCGGTAGGGCTGCTGAGGGCTGGGATCGTCACTTCTTCAAGAGTAAAAACAAAATCGTTGCATACCTGCAAAGAGAGCAAGGAATAAAAGTGATCCATTTTTACAACAACAAAATCACCAGGCTCTCCCTTTAGGATCTTTTCTCTTAAAGTGGTTGCTCCAAATAAGCTAGAGATGATAAAGCTTGTGAACAGCAGTAACTTCATGAGAGCTAGTTTATCAATCGGATAGTCACTTTGTCATCT
This sequence comes from Chlamydiia bacterium, assembly GCA_030430655.1. Lineage (GTDB taxonomy): Bacteria > Chlamydiota > Chlamydiia > Chlamydiales > Simkaniaceae > JAUIKQ01. The sequence goes on along the minus strand of JAUIKQ010000024.1, from coordinate 3,789 downwards.
CCTAAATTTTACTTTTTTAGCGTTATATTTTGTATTACCGTTTTGTATGGATTGCAAAGCACCTCTCCTTTATCAGATAAGGAGAAACAAATTCAAATCATTGACAAAAAGATAAAAAAGCTTGCCTCTTTGCAAAACTTAGAGCTCGCAAAAGCGGCTCGCTTTGAAAGCAAGGCGGAGCGTTTGCAATTCCGTAGCCAGTATGTGTCTGATGCAAAAAAATTATGGAAAAAAGCCGCAAAAAGCCGAGAAAAAGCCCGCCAATACGAGCTGGAAATAGAGCGCTTGGAAGAGGAAAAGCAAGCGCTGCTTAAAGGCTAAGATGTATGCTTTTGCCTTAATTGGATATCACGTAATTATTTCAAGTAGTTCTTTTGCAGAAAAACGCTTGTTTGGATCAATCTGTAGCGTATGGTTGAGGATTTCAATGAGGTCTTGGTTAGCTTTGCCTAAATTTAGACTATTAATTTTTTCTTCAATTTCCGTTTGATGTTTTTCTTTTTCCTCTTGATTTGAAAGCTGCCCTGCAAGGAAAAGGGTAAAATCACCAGGGCAATTTTTAGGAGATAAACCGATGTCTGTTAGTAAATCACGCTTTGTTAAAATTCGGTAAAGGGAAAGGCCTAATTGCCATATATCGCTTTTTACAGTAAGGGGTTTTTTGTAATCCAGCATATCAATAGAATAAAACTGCACCGTTGTTTGGTAACCCCTTATTTCGCCGTCATCTTTAGCGGCAGATCCCAAGTCTCCAAGGGTGGACTTGCCCGCTTTATCTATAAAAATATTTTCCGGTTTTATATCTGCATGTATGCTTGGGCTTATCTCCTTTCTACTATTGCTGTGAAAATTGGACAAGCTGGTTAAACAGCTTTTTAGGTCTTCTCTCAGTAGACCATAGTTACACGGCTCCATATTTTCATGCTTTTCTTTCCAATTGCCCCCAGGTGCATATTCCATAATAAGTTCTTTTGGTTCTCCATTTTCCTTTTTATTCGCAATGCCATAAAAAGGGATGACGCCGCGCTGTTGCTCGGGGCTTAGCGTTGAGTAGGCCTTGATTTCTCTTTGCAGAGAGTTGTCGCTTACTTCCTTAACGGCTATCTGAAGAGCGCCTATCTCAAGTAGGGTGATTGCTCCATGGCCACCTTTTAATTTTTTTCCATTAACCTCTATTTTTGCGAAGGGGTTTTCAGGACGTGTTAAGATTTCTCGGGTCAGAGCGTAGATAGAGGATGGAATATAAACGGTTTCACTACTATTTTGAGAGAATAAGGCAAGCTGAGTATAAAAATATTGCAGGGCTAACTGCCTATACTCAGACGCAGGCTCGCTGGGGCATGTCCAATCAAGAAAATATGTTTCTATCGAAGTTAATATTTTTTGCACTTCTCCTTTAGTGATGCACTGAACGTTGTCATTTGGCCTGTCTAATTTTAATGCTTCAACAATGGACTGGCTCCTGGGGGAATATAGTAGGTCTCCCTCTTTTTTTGGTAGGATTGGCAGTTGAAGGTTTTTAATGGAGGGCATTACCGCTAATGATGGAGTGGCGCTTGCAGTAGAAGTTGTAGCCGAAGGCGGCAGATAGCTTCCGTTTTGTAGTATCCCATCGGCAATTAGATTAAAGGAAGATTCGTTAGAGCTGCCAAAACCATCAAAGCTGTCCATTGAGTAACAAGAATCTGTATCTGTTTCTTCGCCCGTAGAGAATGGGCTGGGGCTAGATGAGGCAGGTATTGAAGTGGCAGCCCTTTCATTATTTTCAGAGGTAGGGGAACATGATGCATTAGTTGGGCTAATTCCTTGTGAGGTTGGAGAGATGGATGGTAAAGCAGGGTCACTTGGTCTGCTGGAAGGGGACGTTTTTGCCGGTGGTTGGCTACTTTCCGCAGGGACTACTCTTTCTGGATTTATTGGAAGAGAGCTGACGAGCGCACTTTCAGAGAGAATAGACTGGGCTAGTGCAGAGCTAGGAGTCTCAGCACGATTATTGTTATTATCACCTACAAGCAAAGATTTACTATAAGAGGAATTGTTTAAACTTGTGTTATTCATAATAATTACCTATTTTTATTTTGTTATATTATAACATAAAGGTAATTAAATATTAATATTTTTTTTATTATTGTTTGGCGAATTTAGGACGGCGGTTCATCGCCATGGCGGGCAGCCCCGTTAAAAAAAGGCTAATACCGACGTAGAGCGTTGGTCTGGGGCCTATAGCTTTCATTAATACCCCTCCCAAGACAGGGGCAATCAGTCCACGTAGTCCGATCATGAGGATATTGGCGTTGGAATAGCGAGAGCTTTCTTCATTTTGAGCAAATAAAGGGCCAGAGAGATTCCATAATAAATGGCTACCTGCCTGCGCAATTCCGTAAACAAAGAAGGCTATATTCAGGTAAATAAGCGACTTAATCGCCAGAAGGACAAAGAGCGGAAAAAGAGTAAATCCAATGAGAATGTAACTGGTTAATCGGTTAATATAGGGATAATCCATTTTTCTCTTCCAAAGCCACGTAGAGCTGAGCACGCCACAGCCCATCCAAAGGTAGCGAGCAACAGATATGTCCATATGGGTAAGATTCAAGGTATCAGCATAGAAAAAAGTTAGGGCAGGGGTGATTAGCATAAGTCCACTTCCGCCTATCATAAATCCCAACTGGAACCGTGCAAAATCACGGCGTGTTTTTATTAAGGAAAAGGTTTCTTTCCAAGGCTGAATAAGCCTTTGAGGTAAAGCGCTTTTAGGGCTACGAGGATAGGATTTTGGAAATGAGGGAATTTTACGGTAGAAAAAAAGCGTGGTCAAAGAGAGCATAGCAGCAGGAGCAAAGAGTAATTTCCATACAAAAGGATTACAGTCCAAGGTTTTTCCAATAATGAGACCAAACAAGGTGGTTTCAGCAAAAGCAATCACAAAGCCGAGGGAGTAAATCCTATTTAATTCTTTTCTATGCAAGTGTGTTTTTAAGAGCTCGAGCAGGGGAGGAATAGAGGCTCTATGGAAGAGTTGGTAAAATCCAGCCGCTACAATGACGCCCCAAGGGGAATGGCAAAAAGGGAGCGCAAGAAAAGGGAGCCGGGCTAATAGGTAGGACTGCATGAGGCTTGGCACTAAGCGCCAGCGACTTTGCGCTAGGTTAGCGGACCAGTAAAAAGAGAATAAAGCCAACACAGGTCGCAAGGCTGTGAAAATAGATATGTGTAGCACATTGGCGCTAAGATCTTTGCGCAGAATGAACGCAACCATTGCGTAAAGAGCAAGAAACGGTTCATCGGCAATCTTTGTCCAAAAGAGCGCGTGCTTTGCCCTTCTTTTTGATGAGTGGGAGGAAGACAGTGTACCCATATTCCTGTAAGTTTACACGATTTTCGGAAAAACCGAAGCTAGTATAGATCACCCGCCTTTGACTCAGCCCCTTCTCGAGTAAGGGATTGTTCTACTTCAAGGACATAATAGGCTGGAAAAGCAAAGTTATTATTTGGTCTTGGTGATACAGTTAGATCAACGACCTTGCCAATCATGCTATGGAGATCGACATGTGTGCTATAAACGAAAGCAATAGGCAGATCTCCCTCCTTGACGACAAAATCAGCGGGTTTATTTTTTATAGGGTCAAAATAGGGCTCTAGCCGTCCATGAATGGAAACAGACCTCAGCTTTTGATCTTCATAAAAATCGTCCATTGTCTTGGCATGCTGCGAGGCTGACCAACTGAGATAAAGGGCTTTTTCTATAGGTTCCCATATTCTTAGCCGGTCCTTAAAGCTTGCCTTCTCTGC
>JAUIKQ010000107.1 GCA_030430655.1 Chlamydiia bacterium | reverse complement strand
TCTCGATCAAAACCGATTAGCGCTTTTGCTCGCTGTACTGGAGAAAAGGCTGGGATATAAATGGCACACCCTTGATGTGTTTGTCTCTGTGGTCGGAGGGGTGAAGATTGTGGAGCCAGCCATCGACCTTGGAATTTTAGTCAGCATCGCGTCTTCGTATAGAAATTGTCCTGTTCCTAATGAAACGGTTGTCATGGGTGAAGTAGGCCTTGGAGGAGAAGTGCGTTCTGTCCCAAGACCGGAAAGCCGGCTGAAAGAGGCGCTGCAGATGGGATTTAATCGCTGCATACTCTCTCAAAGACAGCTCAAGCGTCTGACCTCGAAATTGCCTATCAAATTAGAAGGAGTGCAGCATGTAGATACAGCAATCAATAGACTTCTTTCATAGCTCCTCAGAAATTAACCGTTGTGCTACTTTGTGAAAAAGGTATACACCTTTATCTTTAAGGATGGATATGGACCTCATTATCGGAGCAAGAAGCTCTTCTTTATCTAGGGCGCAGGTGCAGGAAGTGCTCAAAGCGCTATTTTCTAAAAATGCGCGTCTTTGTAAAGAAAGAAAAGTCCTCCCAAGACTCCTCTGTCTTAAGACAGTAGGGGATATCGACCAAACAACGCCGTTGGAAACAATGGAGGCAAGTGATTTTTTTACTCAGGAGATTGATAATGCTCTGTTAAAAGGACAATGTCGCATTGCTGTTCACTCCGCAAAGGATCTTCCTAGCCCCTTGCCAAAGGGATTAACGTGCATAGCTATTACTGAAGGGGTATCTTCCCTTGATAATCTTGTATTAAAAGATGGACAAACTCTTGCTTGCCTGCCAAAAAATGCGATTATTGGCACTTCTTCCCAAAGAAGGGTTGCAATGGTACATGCGTTAAGAAAGGATTTGCAGTGCATGCCTATTCGGGGAGATATTGAAAAAAGAATACAGATGATGTTAGACGGGTATTACAATGGCGTAGTTATTGCCGAGGCTGCATTAATCCGTTTGAAATTAACTCTATTAAACAGAATACCATTGGAAGGACAAACACCAGCAATGCAGGGAAGGCTGGCCATCCTAGCACGCTCTGGAGATAGAGAAATGGAGGAACTATTTGGTCCATTAGATAGCATGAGTGGCTGCAATGCCCTATAAAACGCTGTATTTAGGATTAGATCCGGGGCCTCAAGACGTAGCGCACTTTCCTATTATTCAAGTCCATTTTCGGGACAAAGCGGGCACTGCTATAAAAGCTATGATAGAAGATATTCCACAGTATACGCACATTATCTTTACCAGCAAAATGGGAGTCAAGGCGTTTGTTTGCTGTTTAGACTACTACGCTGTTTCACGCAAATGTATAGAGAAAAAGGTGCTCGTTGCGATCGGAAGCAAAACGGCGCAGGCTCTCGAAACATACGCAATGCGGGCTGATGTTGTAGCGCCAGAGGCAACGCAAGAAGGAATAGTAAGGTGGCTCGCTATGCAGCGTTTGCAGCGCGCTTACCTTCTATTGCCCACCTCTTCTGGATCGCGTGCTTTCCTTTCCACTACGCTCATGCGCTGGCAGGTCCGCCATCAGCTATGCTACCTTTATGACACGCGTCCTACCAAAGAGCCACCAATAGATATAAGGGATTTTGATACGCTTATTTTTACAAGCCCTTCTACTGTAGAAGCCTTTATTGCCCTTTATCGAGCTTTACCAGAGGACAAGACACTGCGAGCAATTGGCCCCATCACGGCCGCTAGCTTGCAGCGCTACCAACAAATAGGGAGCAAAGCCCAGATAAGCAATATTTTCACAAAAATCTCCTTTAACGTAGATGCTCGTGACCAGGAAAGTGTACAAGCAAATGCTGGCAGTGTCACGAAAAGCTATTGAAATTTTTGTAATATAAGGCTAATCCACTGCTCCACATTTGGTGGGCATACAAGATGTTCTGTCTCACGAAAGGAGCGGCTCTCGATCAGGGGAGTATAAAGAGTAAGCACTTCTTCTGGTATTGGGCGTGCTGGGGGCGGCTTGCACTTTTCACAATAAAAATGATGGTGCAAAGAGGTGGCGGCGTTTTCACACTCGCTACAAAGCAAAGAGGGAGGAATGAGTCCTTCCAGATGGAGCATTTTCAACTGAAAACTTGCATTGATGTTTGATATTTTTGCGCTATTTGGGAGATAGCGTAAATAGGCGCTGAGAAGGGTGTAGAGTTTTGGTGAGGGCTGATTTACGTGCTGAGAGGAAAGAAAGAGCTGCAGCCACTGCATGGCAACCTGTAGATGTTTTAAATTTTGCCGCAGTTTTAAGTGGTAGGAAAGGGGATCTGCATCGATGAGAAAATATCTTTTAGAGCGGCTACGTTTGTAGATATACTCGCCTTGCGTTAGAGGAGTTGTCAAATTGAAAAGGCGGCTTTTTTTTTGAGAAAGATGATTGACAAAGAGGGATATGCGGCCAAGGTCTTTGGTAAGCAGCGTACAAATATAGTGGGTGTCTTGGTAGCGGGTTCTACTAAGAACGATTGCTTCTGTTGTTATCATACTATGTGCATCCTTCCACGCCATTGTGCCAAATTTGCCAGAAAATTTCACAAAATTGTTGTAAATCCGTTATTCCTCAGCGAATTCTGAGTTTCCCTAACGAGTGAGAAATTATTGCTAGAAACTGGACCATTTCCTGCACGGGGCCGTGTTTTTCTGACTTGTGTCGCTTCTAAATGGGCCTATTTTTCTGATCAGCTGCTTGACAGGAGAAGAAATGCCAAAAATAGGGCGTTTTTGCACGCGAGGGATCTGTGTTACACTGCTGCGGTTTGGTTCCATTTTTCTGCGTAGTAACCTCAGTTCCCGAAAAATGTAACTAGGTTGGAATCTCAAGGTCAAATATCTCCATAATCTGTCGCTGTATTGATGTAGTTTCAGTGAATACCTGCCCGTAATGATTCGAGTATTTTATTCTGGTAAGGCTCTCCATCTCTTCAATCACCTCTCGTGCTGTTAGGTATTTAAGCTTATTGTTTGCTGCGATTGTATTGCGTATTGCGCTGATATACACAAGTGCAAGGAACTGAAGAAATAATCTGCAGTCCATAGCTGCTACCGAATGGACCCTCAACCGCTTCATATCAAGGTGGTTTTTAAGGTCATCAAAACAGTTTTCT
>JAUIKQ010000106.1 GCA_030430655.1 Chlamydiia bacterium | reverse complement strand
AAGTCAGCTGCCTTTGACTTGCAAACTCATGGCATAGATTCAGCAGCTCTTCATCACAAGCTTTCGTATTAAGCAAGCGCCTTACTTCCCCTATGTGAGGAGTCAAAATCACAGGCCCTTTGTGCATTTGCAGGCAAGAGGCCAGCAAAGTTAAACCATCTGCATCCACAACTAAAGGTAAATCGGTTTCTCGAACGACTTTTTCCAACGTAGGCTGCACTTGTCCCTTCTTTCCAAGGCCCGGCCCCACAAACATCGCCTTTGCTCGACCACTTTCCTCTAAAATACTCCCAATCACTTTTTCAGAAAACTCTTGCACAATCAACTCAGTGCACCCTACGTGCATTTTTTCCTGGCAAAACAAGCGGACAATACCAGCGCCTGAACGCAGCGACGCTTTGCCCGCAAGCAGGCAGCTCCCCTCCATTCCTTTAGATCCCCCAATGCCAAGAACATATCCCGCTTCATATTTGTGTCTACACCTTTTAACTTTAGGCAAAAGAGAAGGGATATTGGTGGGAAAAAATCCCAAAGTCTTCGCTTGCTCTACATATTTTCCACAAAGGCCAAAATCAATGCCTATCAACTCTCCAACCACTTCCATTCCCTGCCGCAAAAAAAAACCTACTTTTGGTAACCCTAAATAAAGTGTCACATCCGCCGTAATCACTTTTCCCTGTATAGCTCCCGTGTTGCCATCAAGCCCTGAAGGGATGTCTATAGAAACTATCAATGCCGCTGCACTGTTGATAAAGTCAAAGATAAAATATAAATCCGGATTTACTTCTCGGCTAAGCCCCGTGCCAAAAATAGCATCAACATAGACACAGCTATCCTCTTTCTCCAGATCTTTAAGTGAGCACAATGCACTTTTTTCGATAAATAGGCGATGATACTTTTGGTTCAAAGGAGAGCACTTATCAAGAGCAAAGAGAGGATACACATGCACTTCATACCCCTGCATTAAAAGCGTCAGTGCTGCCACATACCCATCTCCCCCGTTATTGCCAAGGCCAATGAAAAAAGCGACTTTTTTATCAAGATTTCGCTCAAGAATCAATTGATCTACTTGTTTAGCAATGCCTTTCCCTGCTCGCTCCATATAACCACTATCGCTAGCCCCTTCACGAAGGCTTAAGGCTTCGATGCGAGCCATCTCTTTAGCGCTAACAATTTTGTGGCTTTGCAAACTCATAAGTGCTCCTGTTTGATAGGACGGCTCAAAAGATCAGAAACAACACGCCGAGGATCAAAATCTTCATACAAAACCCGATAGACCCCCTCTGTGATAGGCGCTGGAATCTTCGCTTGCAAAGCAAGCTGATGGGCAGCAGACACGGTATATGTCCCCTCGACTACCATTCCAATTTTCTCCTTTGCGCTGCTTGCTGTATAACCATTTGCAATCAGCATCCCAAATTTATGATTGCGACTATCTGGAGAAAAGCAAGTAGCACATAAATCTCCAAGACCAGCAAGTCCATTCAATGTTTCTGCAAAAGCATTTTTTGCAACAGAAAGCTTGCGAATTTCATGTAAACCCCGTGTGATGAGAGCTGCTCTTGTATTCTCCCCAAACCCCATTCCTTGTGCAATTCCGCAAGCAATAGCCATCACGTTTTTCATAGCACCGCCAAAAGCGCATCCAGCAACATCTTTGTTCGGATACACACGAAAATAAGGAGAAGCAAAGGCGGTTTGAATCTGTTTGAGCACAAAATCGTCATAAGCAGAGCACACAACAGAGGTAGGCAGCTTGTCCATCACTTCATTTGCAAGACTCGGTCCACTTAAAGAACCAACCAGTCCCTGGCTTGACTTTCCAAACACTTCCAAGAAAACTTCAGAAAGCAGCAAAAGAGTGTTTTGCTCTATCCCTTTCGAAGTGATAATAAGTGGACAGTTCAAGCCTTTTTGTGCGATGGCTTGAAAGACTTCCCTGGCTCCCTTGGCTGTCACCGACTCCATTACCAATTCTACATTTGTGATGGCTTCCGCTAAATTTGTTGTCATACGCATATTTGGAAGCAGCGTTAGTTTGGGTAATTTAGGATGTGCCTTGCCGTTTTCAAGTAACAGGGCCAGCGAATTTTTGCGCGTCCAAAGCACAATATCATGGCCATTTTCTGCTAACAAATGGGCTAAACAAAAACCCCACGCGCCAGCCCCCAGACATCCAATTTTCATATACAGTATCCCCTTGCTGAATATAGCAGATCGATATCCTGTTTAGTTTTTAAAGGATAAAAGTCTGCCCTTTCTACAACCATAACATCAAAAGTTTTTGCCTGCGCAAAATTATCGAAAATAAACGCTTCTGATTTTAATGCCACTTGTTTTTGATAATATTTCTTTACTAGGTGATACTTTGGTACAGGATTTTTTGCAATTCTCTCTAGTAAAGCCAGCGACAGGGAAAACATCCCTGTATTGCCTAAAGAGAGATGTGCCACACTTTCGTAGCGGTCGAGCGCAGAGTATTCTACTATTTGTAAACGTTTCTCATCGTCAAGCCCCAAAAGACCTAAAGGTTCGCTTGGCCTTTTATGTACGCAAAGTACGCGTAGTTCCTTTGATGAACAGAGTTTTGGAGAAAAGGGGTGTGCATATATGTTATCGATGGGAATAACGTTGATACGGCGGATTTTGAGCGCTTTCCATTTCTGATAAATAGGAGTCTTATAGAAACAGTGGAGCGCGTTTCCATTTCCATCAGGCACATCAACTGGCTGGCCTTGAAAAATAAACGGCGTTTTCTCCATTGTCTGGAGAGGTTGCACGGTTTGTTGAAAAAAGTGGATATTTTCCACACTGCAGCCAAACCACTGTTTTTCTCTCAGAAACGTCGTGATGGTTAGGTGATTTTGGGGGGATGTCATAATAGCTATGGGAGCGTTTTCTTTATTTTTCTCTAAAAGGATTTGAAACAGTGTTTTTCCACAAGGCAACTGCACACATCCTTTGGGTTGATCCGCTCCCAAACGACTTCCCATACCGCCTGCCAAAATAATGCAACCGGTCTTTTGGCAAACAGCTTGCTCTTGTCGGGGGCATGACAGTTGCTTTATTAGGGGCTGCGGGCCTTGTTGGGCTTGGGATTTTCCTGCCCTTCACGCCGGATCTTGTTACAGCATCTATGATGGTAATGACAGCGG
>JAUIKQ010000023.1 GCA_030430655.1 Chlamydiia bacterium | reverse complement strand
AAAATCGCATCAAAATCAATTAATCCCGATTTTTGCAAGATAATTAAGAAAATCGTCAAGGGAACCACGTACCGAATAAAATAGTACCAATACCACAAAATACGTCTGTAGCGCACCCCGTGCAACCACTCTTCTTGACACTGCTTTCTATGCATTACCCATCCAATGAACAGCGCGCTCAAGACACCGCCAACGGGAATAATCCACGTAGAAACCAAGCGATCTATCGTTGCCAGAAAATTCATTCCGTATATTGCCTTCCATGTGGAAAATACGCCTCCAGATTCAGAACAAGCGCTGGGAATACCAAACAAAAACGCAGCAGCAGACACTCCTAAAACCGCCCGCTTTCGAGATAAGCCATACAGCTCCATGAAGTTTGTGGCAACAACTTCTATTAATGGAATAGCAGAAGTAAGCGCAGTAAAAACAAAAAGGGTAAAAAATAGCGTGGATATAAGGAGCGCTCCTGGAAGTTTTGCAAATAGGTAGGGCAATGTTTGAAAAACCAATCCATATCCGGACTGCGGTGGTAAATGAAACGTAAAGACAACTGGGAAAACAATCATCGCAGCAAGCAAAGAAGCCACAATAACCGCAAGCGCTACCACAAGGGCCATGATAGGGATAGGTTCACTTTTTCTCATGTAGCTCCCATAACTGATCATGATCCCTTGCCCGATACTTAACGTCCAAAAAGCAAGCCCAAGCGCTTCTAGTGCACTAGAAAAGCGAAAATTATGACTATCTGGAATGAAGATAAAGGAGGCTGCTTTGCTAAATCCTGAAAGCGTTGTGCTATACAGAAACAAAAGCACAAGTAGCAACAAAAGCGCCCTTGTCATCACTTTTGCCCAACGCTCAATCCCTTTTCGCACGCCCCCCAAAACAATTCCCATCGTAATAGCGGTAAAAAGAAAATGCCAAAAGATAGCGATCGGTCCAGAAGAAGAAAGGAGCGCAAATTTCTCTGCAACGGCTTGACTACTCAATTCATGATATATTCCACTTAAAGACATCAAAATGTAGCTCATGCCAAAACCAGCGATGACGCTGTAAAAAGACATGATCAAAAAAGAGGACAGAGCACCAAACCATCCAACAAATTTCCAACTACCCTCTTTCTTATCCAGCGCAGCATACGCTCCAACGCTTGCTCGCTGCGACGCCCGCCCCAAAACAAGCTCTCCCATGAACAGAGGCAGTCCAACAACAACAAGGCACAAAACGTACGTGATTAAAAATATCCCCCCTCCATTTTCCCCTATTGTAAAGGGAAATTTCCATAAGATGCCAAGGCCGATAGCTGACCCAATGGCCGCCATAAAAAAACCAAACCTAGAACTCCAATGCTCTCGAACTTGTCCCATAACTTTTCCCGCGCTGTAGATCAATTGTCAGATAACCAGCAAGTGGGAGAGGAGTGTAGTGAACAAAAAGGGGGATGTCAATTTTTAAACTCCGTAGCTCAGTTATTGAGCCTTGCCAGCCATACTCAAATAGAATTTTTGCAATGAAAAAAAAGTTTTTAATTTTCTTTGGTATAATATTTGCACTCTCCTAAATTGGAGATATTTCGTTCATGAAAAAGTAAATTTGTGGTACTCTCTTGGGAAATCTTTGTTTGAGACGGTATGTGAACTATTACGTCATCCCCAAAAATGCCCATGTTGTAGGCGCTTGTCTACAAGACGCTGCTTCTTGCATCGCTCTGTCTGCTACTTTGTCAAGACGCGCACTAGCTACTGCCCTCTTGGTAGCAGGTCTTGTGTTGAATACACTCAACACTTCAGTATACTATCCGCTTAAAACGCTTGTCTGCTTTTCTGTTGGTTTAATCGCTTGGCCATGCATCGGAGATAAATGTTTTGTGCAGGCTAAAAATTCTTTTATAGATTGGAGCCATAGCTTACTACTCACGGTCCAGCTGATCCAAGACTGCTTTATAGCGCCTTTTTTCCCACAATACATTCACCAAATACGGCGCGCACATACTCCTACCCCACTTGCTACTTTGGATTTCTCTTACCTTCATGCAGGTTTTGGCGAAACAAAGAGAGGAGCTCAGTGGAAAGATCTTCCTACGATAGTTAAATGCATCCACGTGCTTAAAGCCTGTCTGAAAGTTGTTGCCTGCAGCGTAGGCGCTGGAATAATCACTTCTTTAGTCGCCCCATCTGCGATATTAGCCCCGCTAATTGCTACGCTTGTTGCTATGATTGGGATCGGCTTGATCGCAAAATCCTTTTATACACTGGCAATTAAGCAACCCCAAAAAACTCCACCTACCCTAGATAAATCTGCTTATCGGCCTGGACACTGGTCTTACAACATGGCTTTGATTACAAAAAATGGATCCGAGTCTTTGCAACTGAAATTAGACTTGATAGACAGAGCGGAGCACTGCATAGAAATTTCTGGAAGCTATTGCGGAGGCAAAATTTTTGATGCAACGCTTGATAAAATCGAAAAAAAATTAGAAACAAACCCAAATCTACAGGTCAGCATCCTTACTGATCCTACTTTTTTAACAAAAACTAATCGGGAAAAAATTGCGCACTTAGCGCAAAGCTATTATGAAAACTTCATGCTTATCGAAACCCCCAAACAACATCTTTTCCTACCAACGCACCGCACCGTGGAAAATCATGCTAAATTATTCATAATAGATGGCAACACCTGCATGACGGGAGGGACTGGGATACAAGATAGGCTCGCGCGCGAAGAAGCAGAAACGGCCAAACAAACCACATTAGAAGAAAGCGCTTTAGGTAGCGGCATTAGAGATGCGGATGCTCTCGTCCAGGGCCCAGTTGCAAAAACCATGCGCAATGAATTCTATAAACTATTTGAAAAATGGAGACGTTTGTCTCCTATTTCCAAGCAGCATGGCAACTGCAAGCGCTCTCCTGCTTTGTGCAACAAAGCCCCAGTTTGCAAGGAAGCACTCTACAAGGAAATGAGTCGCGCAGTACCTCATGTTCGCACTACCTTGCTTACAGGAGGGGTAGAGCACGGCAATCAGCATGCTTGTAAACAAGGCTACATCAACATGATCCGTTACGCTAAAAAAAGCATTGTTGTTGCAAATATGAATTTCAACCAGCCAGAAATTCTGCAGGCCCTTTATGCTGCCGCTCTTAGAGGAGTGAAAATAAAAGTGATTACCAACGCGAACCAAAGTGATTCGCCAATAGGAGCCAGGGTAATGGGAGTACCAAACACCGCTGCCTTCCCGGAGTTTTTGGAAAAAGGCGTGGAAATCTACGAATACAAAAAACCTGGCGTTTTGTATCACAAAAAAATCATGATTGTGGATGATCACCTCACGACTATCGGAAGCTTCAACATTAGTCACCACTCCGCTCACACAGAAGACGAAGATATTGTCGTCATGGATTCAACGCAAGTGGCAGAAAACACCTTGGATGGTCTGCGAGAAGACATGCAGAATTCTGAGCGTGCCTCCCACGAAGCGTATGAAGGTTTTTTTGGAAAAATAGGCAGGTCTATACTTAGCCACACCATTTTACAAATCACTGCTCACACTTTACAATAGAAATTTATTTTTATTTAAAAAATAATAGATTTATTATAAAATACTAATTAATTTTGTTGTATTTGTGATGAATTTTTATATTATTCCAAAAAGCGCTGAGATTGTAGATGCTTGTCTGCGAGACGCAGCCTCTTGCATTTCAAAATCTGATGGCCTTTCAAAGCGGGCTTTGTCTACTGCCCTCTTAGTGTTGGGGCTCGCCTGTAGTATTTTAAATACTTTGGTATACTACCCGGTTAAAACCCTTGCCTGTTTTTCTATTAATTTGATTGCCTGGCCACGGGTAGGTATAAAATATTTTATAAAAGCAAAAAATGCCTTTGTAGATTGGAATCGCAGTTTATTGCTAACGGCCCAGCTTTTCCAAGACTGCCTTATAGCGCCCTTTTCCCAAAAACATATCCACCAAATAAAACCAAACCGGCCAGGTCCTCCACTTTCTACCTTGGACTTTTCCAACCTCTATGCAGGTTTTGGTGAAACAAAAAAAGGGTGTCAATGGAAAGACCTTCCTATAGCAATAAAATGCATGCATGTGTTCAAAGCTTGCATGAAAGCCGCCCTTTTTAGCGCAGGTATTGGACGCATTGCTTTTTTAGTCACTCCACCTCCCTTATCTCTAATATTGGCTCCAGCTCTTGCTACATTTGCGGCTTTAACGGGTCTCGGATTAATTGCTAAGTCATTCTATAACCTCGCCATTCAGTCTCCTGAGAAGACTTTCCCTAACCTAGATACATCTGCCCCGAGACTTGGGGAGTGGTCTTACAATAATGCGCTAATTACAAAAAATGGATCTCAGTCTTTGCAATTGAAGCTAGATTTGATAGACAAAGCAGAGCATACAATAGTAATCTCGGGAAGCTATTGTGGCGGGGAAATTTTTGATAAAGCGCTGGACAGAATTGAAAAAAATTTAGCAAAAAAAGAAAAACTTCAGGTCAATATTCTTACAAGCCCGGACTGTTTGACAAAAAGCAATTATCAAAAAATTCGCTGCTTAGCCGCACGCTATTACGAGCGCTTCGCATGCACGATCACACCCAAACGCCCCTTCTTTTTGCCTACATACCGCACTATAGAGAATCATGCTAAGTTATTTGTAGTAGACAGTAAAGTATGCATGACAGGGGGCACTGGAATGCAAGACCATCTCGCTGGTGAGGAACGTATTTCAAACGGCTTTGATATAAAAAAAATTATTTTAGGAAGCGGCGCTAGAGACGCAGATGTAGCCATAGAGGGACCCCTTGCTAAAACCATGCATAATGAATTTTGTAAATTGTTCGCAAAATGGCGCCGGTTAGTGCCAAATTCTAATAAATATGGCAGCGAGAAGTATTTTTTTACTGAGCCCCGTAACACTTCTAGTTATTTAGAGGGGCTAAAGAAAAGTAAACATGTTAAAACAGCGATGCTTGCAGGAGGAGTAGAGCACGGCGATCAACACGCTTGTAAGCAAGGCTACCTCCAAATGATTCGCTATGCTAAAAAAGATATCGTCATTGCGAATATGAACTTCAGCGAGCCAGATATTTTGCATGCACTCTACCATGCTGCCCTCAGAGGCGTGCGCATAAAGATCATTACCAATGCGAATCAGTCCACATCTTCATTAGCTTCAAAGGGCATGGGGATACCCAATACCCTCTTTTTTAAAAAGTTCTTGGAAAAAGGCGTGGAAATCTACGAATACAAAAAACCTGGCGTTTTGTATCACAAAAAAATCATGGTTGTAGATAACCGACTGACAACAGTGGGAAGTTTTAATATTGGATCCTACTCTGCTGAAGTAGCGGATGAAGATATTGTCATCATGGATTCGAAACGAATGGCAAAAAAAACTTTGGACAATTTGCAAGAAGACATGCTGCCTGAAAATAGCCACCGGGCCCAAAAAGAGGAATACACCGGCTTTTTTCAAACTTTTGGCAGGATGGCAGCCGCCAGACTGACACTCCAACTCACTGCCCGCATTTTTCAATAAGCAGAAATAAGAAAAGTGGTATACTCTCCCTTTGGTTGAAAGAAAACGGTTTTAGTACATGAAAACAGGTTTATCGTGCGGCATTGTGGGACTTCCAAATGTTGGAAAGTCCACTCTATTCAACGCACTCACAAAACAGCAAGCTCTGGCATCTAACTACCCTTTTTGCACCATTGATCCTAATGTTGGCATTGTAGAAATCCCGGACAAAAGGCTGACACAGTTAGCCCAGCTTTCTCAGTCGGAAAAAGTCATCCCTGCTACAGTAACGTTTGTTGACATCGCAGGTCTTGTCAAAGGAGCAGCGTCTGGGGAAGGGCTTGGAAATAAGTTTTTAAGCAATATCCGAGAAACTGACCTGATTATTCATGTGGTGCGTTGTTTTGAAAACGAAGAAGTGATTCACGTAGAAGGAAAAGTGCGACCGGTAGACGATATAGAAGTCATCGAACTAGAGCTTATCCTTTCCGATCTACAAATGATAGAAAATAGCCTGCTTAAGTTGGAAAAAAAAGCAAAAAAAGAAAAAGCGTTTTTGGAAACCGTCGAGATGCTGAAGAAACTACAACAACATCTAAACCAAAACCAGCCTATTCGCTCTTTAGCTCTCAATGAAAAGGAGCAAAAAATAGCAAGCGGCTACAACTTTTTGACAAACAAAAAGGTGCTATATGCAACCAATATAGCAGAAGAAGACTTGACCCATCCTCTTTCTAATAGACACGTTCAGCAAGTTGTGCAATTGGCGAAAGAACAAAATGCGGAGGTCATCCCTTTTTGCGCTAAGCTAGAAGAAGAACTCGTGGCTTTAAATGCGGATGAACTTGAAGAATATCTAAAGGCGCTCTCAATCAAGGAAACAGGACTAGCGCGCTTAATCCAAAAAAGTTTTTCCCTATTAGGACTGATCACTTTTCTTACAACGGGTCCCTTAGAAACACGGGCATGGACAATAGCAAAAGGCACTAGCGCTGCCCTTGCTGCAAGCCAAATTCACACCGATATCATGAAGGGATTTATTAAAGCAGAGGTGCTCCGTTTTGAGGATTTTATTCACTACGGAGGGCGGGTAAAAGCAAAGGAGGAAGGCAAAGTGCGATTTGAAGGCAGAGAGTATATTGTACAAGATGGAGACGTAATCCTCTTTCACCATAACGGATAACTTGATCTCTACTACAAAGTAAAGTAGGATGCTACTTTAGTGACACCAAACAGGAGTGCAAGTGCGCTAAACTATGGCTGAAAAAAGCGAAAAGGCAACCCCGAAAAAGCTGCGCGATGCTCGAAAAAAGGGACAGGTCGCTAAGTCAAAAGATTTCCCCGCTGCTTTTACTTTTGTGGTGTCTATTGCCCTTACTTTGGGGCTATCTGGCTTTCTGTTTTCCGAGATGACAGGTTTCATGGTGTGGGCGTTTAAAACAATTGGGTCCACAGCAAATCCCCTGGACATGGTTATTTCTGGCATCACTTCTGCCTTAATGGTTATCTTTAAAGTGTCTCTACCCATCATGGTAGTGACCACAATTGTTGGCATGGCTGTCAGTTTTTTAATTACAGGGCCTGTTTTTTCCCTTGAAGCCATGAAGCCCGATATTAAAAAGCTTAATCCTGTTTCCAATCTAAAGAACATGTTCAAGGTGAAAACCTTTATAGAGCTTGTAAAATCGGTTTTTAAAATTACAGGCGCGCTTTTGCTCATCTACTCGGTGGTAGATACAAGCATTGATCAGCTCATTCAAGCCGCTGCCATGCCAATTACCGGAAGCCTTGCTATCTTCTCTTCCTTTTTGTTGAAGGTGATCGTTCGAGTGGGTATTTTCTTTCTTATCATAGGTATCTTTGATCTGATCTTCCAAAAAAAGAACTTTGCCAAAGAAATGAAGATGGAAAAGTTTGAAGTTAAACAGGAAATGAAAGATACAGAAGGGAACCCAGAAATTAAAGGAAAAAGAAGGCAAGTTGCCCAAGAAATTGCGTACCAAGAAGGGCCAGCTGCTGTACCAAGGGCAAGAGCCGTTATCACAAATCCTATTCACATTGCAGTAGCAATTGAGTATAATGAGGAGGAAGAGCCGGCTCCTAAGATTGTGACTATGGGAAGAGGTGCAATAGCGGACCGCATTGTGCATATTGCGGAAGAACATAGTATTCCTATCATGCGTAACGTAGAGCTCGCTCAAACTCTGTACAAAGACGGCACTATCAGCGGATTTATACCGGAAGAGACCTATGAAGCAATGGCAGAAGTACTAAAATGGTTAGCCCAGCTAGAGAAAGGCGAAGAAGAGGAAGAAAAATTGGAGTTATTTGAATCATGAAATCATCTCAAGGCGCCTTTGGAACGGCTGCCATTGGCCAACGCCTAACCAGTCTGCTGAGTCGCTCGAGCGATATCATACTGGCGATGTTTATCGTCACCATTATGGGGATGATTATCATTCCAGTGCCCCATTCCGTCATCGATGCAATGATTGCCATCAACCTGACGGTTGCGGTTGGACTCCTCATGGTATCGCTGTATATCTCCAAAGCGGTGCAGCTTTCCATTTTCCCTTCTCTCCTCTTGCTGACAACCCTTTTTCGCCTCGGAATTGAAATTGCAGCGACAAGGCAAATTCTTCTCCACGCCAATGCAGGAAAAATTATCTTAGCTTTTGGAAAGTTTGTGGTCGGTGGAAGCTTCATTGTTGGAATTGTGATCTTCTTAATTATCACCATTGTCCAATTCATTGTTGTCACCAAAGGTGCGGAAAGGGTAGCTGAAGTCGCCGCCCGATTTACCTTGGATGCCATGCCTGGAAAACAAATGAGCATCGATGCGGACATGCGCAGCGGTGTTATCGACTCCAACCAAGCAAGGCAGCTAAGGCTCGCTTTAC
Organism: Chlamydiia bacterium; assembly: GCA_030430655.1. Lineage (GTDB taxonomy): Bacteria > Chlamydiota > Chlamydiia > Chlamydiales > Simkaniaceae > JAUIKQ01. The sequence continues at coordinate 9,622 of JAUIKQ010000023.1, read as the reverse complement.
AAAAAGAGAGCCAACTTTACGGTGCCATGGACGGCGCAATGAAGTTTGTGAAGGGAGACGTCATTGCCGGTATTGTCATTGCTGTTATCAACATTATTGGTGGACTGGCTATTGGAGTCATGATGCATAATATGACTCTATTACAGGCCGCACAAACCTATACTCTCCTTTCCATTGGATCGGGCCTTGTCTCTCAAATCCCCTCACTAATGATTGCCCTGACTGCTGGTATTGTCACCACACGTGTATCGAGCGAAAAAAAAGATCGCAATATTGGAACCGATATCTCGCAACAGGTTTTTGGACAACCCAAAGGGATATTTTTAGCTGCGGTTGTTGTGCTTGGCCTTGCCTTTGTTCAAGGTTTTCCTACAATCCTCTTCCTCCTTTTAGGACTCGCGCTGGCTTCGATGGCAACTACATTTCATCTAAAAGAAAAAAAGAAAAGGACGCAGCAAGCTATTTCTGGAAAAGGGGGTACGCTCGAAACGGACATAGATGGGCACTCTGTAGTAGGTGGGGGAAAGGACGATTATGCTCTCACGCTACCTATCGTTTTAGAAGCAGGAGCTGCGCTCTCTGCCCTAATTAAAAAAGACAGAGGAGGGGCAGTTTTTGTTGAAAAAATGGTCCCTAAAATGCGCCACGCTCTTTATCAAGACCTTGGGGTGCGATTTCCCGGGGTTCATGTCAAAACCGACAGTCCTCACCTGGAAGCAGACGAGTACCAAATCCTTCTCAATGAAGTCCCATCGAGGCGAGGAAAAGTGCTAAATGGCATGGTCTTGACGAATGAAACCGATGAAAACCTCACTCGCTACAATGTTCCCTTTACCGCTTCTAAAAATGCTATCGGTGGCGCGTCCCTCTGGGTCGATAGCGCTCATCTCAATATCTTGAAAAAAGCCAATATTAAATACTGGGAGCCTCTCGAAGTAATCATTTTACACCTTTCCTACTTTTTTAAGCAGCACGCTTATGAATTTATCGGCATTCAAGAGGTGCGCGGTATTTTAGAGTTTGTGGAGAAATCCTTTCCCGATCTTGTCAAAGAGGTGACCCGTCTTGTCCCTTTGCAAAAATTAACCGAAATTTTTCGTAGACTCGTACAAGAGGAGATATCCATTAAGGATCTGCGTACTGTGTTAGAAGCTCTGAGTGAGTGGGCGCAAACGGAAAAAGATACCGTCTTATTAACAGAGTACGTACGCTCTTCGCTCAAACGGTATATCAGTTATAAGTACTCCCAAGGACAAACGATTCTCTCTGTCTATCTGCTTGATCCCGAAATTGAAGATATGATTCGCGGAGCTATCAAACAGACTTCCGCGGGCTCTTACCTTGCCCTAGATCCCGACTCAGTGCAGCTTATTTTGCAAGCAATGCGCCAGATCATCGTGCCAACACCTCCGGGTGGACAACCCCCTGTTCTACTCACCGCCATTGATGTACGCCGTTTTGCACGCAAGCTCATTGAAGGAGAATTTCCCGATCTTCCCGTTGTCTCTTATCAAGAAATTGTTTCAGAGATCCGCATTCAACCTTTAGGGAGGATCCAACTATCGTAACGCTTTTATTTTTATCCTCTCTTATGATAGACCTAAGTTAAGTTTGAGAAAAGTATTATGAGCCAAGACAAAGTGCAACAAGTGCAGGCGCGCAGTATAGATGCTCAGATCATCAAGGCGCAGCAAGTCCGAGCGCAAGAAAACACACGCAACATCAATAGTCTAAAGCAAGAAGCGGTGGAAGACCGCATGGCGGATTTACCAGACCTTGCAGCCTTTAATACGAAGCTGTTAAGAGAAAAGGCGAAATATCTCGGCGAAAGAACATTTCCAGGGCAGCAAGAAAGTCCTCCACAAGAAGCGCAAAAGGGAGAAAAAAAAGCGCCCCTACACCTCTTTAATGATGACACTAGCGCAAATTTTGCCAAGGAGGCACAAAAGGCCAATCCAGAATTAAAAGCCAACACCCTTCTTATTTTGCGTGCGCAAATCAAACATAGTGACTCTGCAGAAAATATCATAAATACTACCCGCAAAGTTTATCCTGATCCTTCACTTGCTGACGATGCATTGGCTTTTTTAGAGGCTTCCACAAAAAACCTTCCGATCAATAAGGAAATTCGCAAAGGCAAAGAGCGATTTAATATCACCCATGAAAGAGAGATTATTGCTGGGAAAAATATAGCCACGCAAGCGCGCTCTTTTTCCCAAGAAGGACTTGGAAGCCCCACAGCGCTTCGCGATCTTTATAGGGATATTACCGGCAATCCAAGAGAACCTCATGCTTTATATGACGAACTCTCTGCGGAATTTCCTTTCAAACAGATGGAATATGTCATTAATTTTCTTTTACACTCTCTGGGCAGCGATCTTAACTCGAAAGGCCCTTCGATCTCTCCACAAGAACTGCAGCGCTTGCTTACTGACACGCGAACTTTGCAAGCCATTTTAGGAGTCTATCGATTTTTTCAAAAAAGGATGAAACTGATCGAGGGACAATTTGCTGAAGAAGACCTCACTGTGCCACCCCATCTGGATTTTGAACAGCTTGCAAAGCAGCTGATGAAGCTTCTAAAAGAGCGCTATCCCAATAGCAGCAAAATTCTTAAACTCGCCCTTGCTCTTGGTATTTCTGAAGAAATGCTCGCCCAGATTATTATTTTTTCTCAATACAGGGATGCCATGCGCAATATTTCTCCTAAGCTTTTCAAATCAGAGCGGCATAGACAAGACATGCTCATGTCCCTGATTGATACGCTCAATGATCTAGAAGATTTGCTAGAAGAAGAGGAGGAAGGGGAAGAGGAAGAAGAGGAAGAATCCCGTGGATATAATCCGAAAGACACATTGGAATAAATGGGAAGTATGGATAGTTTTGAGCAAGCATTAGAAGAGCTGAGCGAAATCTTTGGAGTGGAGCTTGCTCCTGACCACAAGCGGTCGTGCATGCTTGTCATCAACGACGAATTACGTGTGCAACTCGAGCCGGATGAGACCGAAGAAGCGCTTTGGATGGGTAGCGCCTTGTTTGAAATTCCCCCTGGGTATTTTCGCAAAGAGCTGCTGCTGTGTGCGCTCCGTGCAAATAGCGACCCTTATCCCCGCTTTGGGGACTTTGCCTACCTTCAAAAAAAGAATGCTCTCTTTTTACAAGACAAAATACGGTTGCATGGCCTGAGCGGAGAGAAGCTCGCAGAGCACCTCTCTGCGTTTACCGCTAAAGCAGAAGAATGGCTCGACACCTTCAACCAGGGCAGCATTGCCCCTGACCCTTATTTAAACCGGCAACCTACTTCCCCCTTTCCGCATTGGGAAGTCCCTCCTAAGAAATAGTATGACGCACGCACTGCACGCCATTTGGCAAAGAATCAAAAAAGCCCCTCATCATGGGTTTGCTATTCCCCTCTCTTCTGTGCGCTCTTGCCAAAGCTGCGGCATTGGAGACTTTGAAGATCTCAAGCTACTAGTCGATCTAGCAAAAAAGATGGGCATGGACACCATTCAGCTACTCCCTATAAATGATACGGCAAATGATCCCAGTCCATACAACCCCATCTCTTCAATTGCCTTGCATCCCATATACATTTCTCTTTCTACGCTTCCCTACAAAGACCAAGTGGATATCTCCCTTTCTGAGTTAGAAAAGCTAAACAGTGCGCCCACACTTCCTTATCACACTGTGTTGGAAAAGAAAATGGAGGCTTTATCTAGGTATTATAAAAAAACCGCTCCCCTTTTTCAAAAAGACCCCCATTTTCAACAATTTTGCTCTACCCAAAAAAACTGGCTCAATCCTTACAGCCTTTTCAAAGCCCTTTCTCACTATCTTAAAGCGCCTCTTTCTCAGTGGGATAACAATTACCAATTTCCAAACCACACCTTCTACCAGCGCTTATGCCAGCAATTCGAAAGCGAGGCCGCTTTCTACCGCCTTTTGCAATACTTGTGTTTTATCCAACTAAAACAGGCGCGCGCTGTTGCCAAAGAGCAAGGCATTTTCATCATGGGCGATTTGCCTATTTTGGTAAGCCGTGAGAGCGTAGATGTCTGGCACTATGGAGAAACACTTTTTGACCTTGATCATTCTGTTGGATCGCCACCCAGTGAGTTTAACCCGACGGGACAAAATTGGGGATTTCCTCCATTAAAAATCCCCGCCTTAGAAAAACAAAAGTTTGCTTACTGGAAAGAAAAGTTCCATTACCTAGAAAATTTTTACGACCTATATAGAATTGATCATGTACTAGGCCTTTTTCGCTTCTGGATCATAGAGCGAGGGCGAACAGCGAAACAGGGCAAATTTTTGCCAAGCCAAACAGCGCTTATGGAAATACAAGGAGAGAGGCTCTTAAAACAGCTCCTTTCCCTCTCTCACATGCTGCCTTTGGCAGAAGATTTAGGGCAGCGCACGCCCACACTTTCCAAGCTCTTACGGTCGCTTGAAATTTGCTCACACAAAATTTTTCGCTATGCCAGGCAAAACAACAAAGAAGGACGCCCTTTTATTCCTTTTGGGGCGTATCCAGAGCTATCCATGACCTCTATTTCCAACCATGATTTAGAACCTCTCGCTCTTTGGTGGCAAAATAGGCCAGAAGATGCCAAGCAATTTTGTAAAGATTTAGGTTTTTCCTATGAGGCGCATCTTACAGCAAACATGCGCCTTGCTATCCTCAAGCAAAGCCATCAATCGCCAAGTTACTTTCACATCAACCCACTTTGCGAATATCTCGCCCTTTTCCCAAACTTATCCTGGGCGGATCCAAAACAAGATCGGATCAATCGCCCAGGATTTTGTTTGCCCACCAACTGGGTCTATAAATGTCGGCCTTCTTTAGAAGAAATGCTTACTTCTCAGCCTCTCCTCCAAACTAGCCAGAACTTGTGCTCGATCTAGACGATCTTGCTGAGTTGGGCGCTGATCCATCCGACAATGGCCGTTTTCCTTGTTGTTTGATGGACAGCGGCGAATTTGATGAGCTAGCACTGTTGCTGTTGCTCTTTTTAGAAGACGAGGGCAGAGGGTGAGACTGAGAGCCTCCAACACTAGAGCTAGGGATAGCAGCCAGCCCAGCCCCACTATTTAATGATGAAGGAGATAAGTCCACTCCGCTCCCTGTATGTCCATCATCAGAAGGTGGCAAACTTGTCCTTCCAAAGCAGGAAAAGCAACCAGTCAGCCTTCCTAGAAGACCACCCGAAGTTGATGAGTCAGCATCCCCGTTTGCTGAGCCTAAATTGCCAGCTCCGACAGCTCCTTGACCTCGACTTGCCGTTGGCCCTCCTTGTGCCCTGTTATTTTGATGGTCTAGATATTCTTTTACCTCCTCGCATATATGCAGCAACCAGGGAAGAACTTCTTCTTGTAAATACTCAACTGTTGGAGGTGGACTGTCTCTATTAAATGCTGTAGGTAATGGATTCATCGCAAACCGCGACTTAGCTTTCTCTAAACTACGGCTTATCACCCTACTAATTAAGTAATCGTTCTCTTTAGCATCGTTTATAACACTCATCAAATCTATAATAAATTTGGGATAATCCCGCGCATGAGTAGAATCCTTAAGGAGCTCTAACCGGCCCACCAAGCACGCCAAATTCCCTTGCATCTTTGGATTTTTAATCAAGCTACCAATTATATTTGTGGTACAATACTTCGAGTCCTTCTCAAACCATTGGGGATGGGAACTACAGACTCTATAACGCTTTTCCTGCTCCTCTTTAGATAGCTTACTAAACTCGAGTTCCATACTTTTATATGCTACTTCAGTAGCAAATTGCCTTTCGCGACCCGGCACGTAGTTGCATATTTTTTCATCTATATACCTTACAGTCGTTTCGTTATCGCACATCGCAATCGTTCTAAACTTTGCAAAATTTTCTATTGAATGCAAACAGGGGAAAGAAGGCTTTTTCATTGCGTTCTTAATCACATATTCTCGCAAGTTTGCTTGTTGCGTATCTCCACCCGAATAATTGTTGAAAACTGCCCCAACACCCTTCAACCATTTCTCATTGTCAGAAATGCAATCCAGTAACGTTAATTGTCGGTCAATATTTTCCGTTGATGTCAAATGAGTAGGCTTGCTATTTCGAAACGAAGCGATTGACTCTACCTTTGCAATCACATCTATTATGACATCCAAAGCCTGAGAATGCGCTTTCTTTAAATCGCATAATTTGGTCATCTCTTCGCCTAATGCTTTTATTTCTTCATCGAGCTTGCGTATTGTTGCAGCATCAAGACTCTGCACTTCTGATGCTGAACCAGCGCTGCTGCTAGACCCTCTTGGTGTTTCCTCTGGTGAAGCCTGTAATGCAGAAAGTTGTTGGATTTTCTCCTCAAAAATTTTCTGTTTTTCTTTCAAAGGTTGCTCTTGCTTTTTGATATAGGAATCAATGCTCTCAAGGCTTTTAAGGACACCAGTTATCTCTTCAATCGTGGCATCAGACCAACAACAGTTAGACCATTGTTCTTTTGAAGCTGTCTCTTGAAGCGTTCCGTCAACCAAATCGTTAGACCATTGTTTTTTTGCAGCCTTTTCCACTAAAGACACGTAACTAGCTAAGCATGTGATATATTCATCAGACTGCTTACCTGTTCTTTTTTCAACCGTTTTGCTGTATTCTAGTAGCCGCCGTGCTTGCTCTAAAAAACCAAGACTTTGATCTCGGGAAAGCTTTGGGTTATGAAGAAATTCGCCCGCAACCCAATAAAGATCAGACTGCGTGACTGCATCAAGCACTGCATCCAACGCACTTCTCTCCTCTTTCGCTACATCAAATGCGCTTTTCTTGTCCTTCGTTACATCCAATGCATCTCTCTTGTCCTTCGTTATATCTAACAACATCTCCCATAGCTCTTGGGAGTTAGCTTTAATGGCTGCCTCAGCAAGACACTTTGCTGCCTTAGGATCTGCTTCTATAAATTGCTCGATGATGGCCCGAACTCTACCGGGTTGATCATCAATGTTTGCTAACAATATCTCCATTAAAACAGTATAAAACGTAGATCTATCAAAATGCGCCTCTTTCAGTGCTTTAAATAGCGTAGTTTGGGATGCGCTTTTATCATTGAGCATACCTGTAAGTAAAAAATCCTCTAGTAACTGACCGCGGCCCGGCAAACTAGCGGTATGCACAATACCATTTAGCAGGTGCGGCATTCCAACATCACAGTGCTTGTCCTGCGCACACTGCTGAACAAGCTGCTTCAAAGCCTCCTTGTTTTTCACTTTATTAGCCAAAAGCCGATAAAAACATAACATACCCACTTCAAGTTTGGACTGATTTACTCCCTGGATTAAATGAGGCATGAAATCACACTTCGCCAACATTCGATCGACTAGTTGATCCAAATTTAACCCATTCTCTTCCCCATATGCTAAATGCTCTGGGTATTTTTCACTCAAATAACAAAAAATCTCCCTTTCATCACCTGTCTTTAAAACCTGAACAAGCTCTTTATAGAAAAATGCGTAATCAACAAGTATCTGTAAAAATTTTTTTCTTTCATCCTCACTTGGGTACGAAGAGCCCATCTCTCCCAAGTCTCGTATCCAAGTTGGATCACAGGCTAACAAATGACAAATAACCTCTTGAAAAAAATCCTTCATATCTTCTGAGTGCAAAAACTGCGAAAGCGCTTCATAAAACATTGGCTTTCTATGCTGATTAAAAAATTGCACTACCTCTTCAACGACTTTGGAGTTTTTCAATTCAATGGCTGCCATTTTTTCATGGAATGCAATTTTCTCTTCCTTGCCAAATATATTAATAAATATTTTGTTTATTTTGTTACCTAAGCTATTTGACCCTTTTCCATGGGGAGCTATCTTTTTTATATCACCATGTACTGCTTGTAATACATTGTAGACGTTATTATCCACCTTGTGGCATTTTTTATTAATATTTTTTTGAATTTTCGCTATCTTTTCTATCTGCCTCTTATAGGAAGGATTATTTCTCAAATCGATATTTTCTTCTCGAGCTTGCTGCATTACAACTTGTAGCTCTTCCAAATTTTGTAGAACGGATGATTTACTTTTAAAGTATACTGACATAATTAAACCAATAATAAAGTTAAATTGTTCACATATTATATTATCATTTAGTTAATTTCTCAATAAATACATTAATTATCATGTGTTAATTAAAATTGATTTAAAATAAACAAAGTATAAATGCTGATTGGAATGCGTGCAATGCAAGGAAAAACAAAGGTTTTTATATATTTTGGCTATATGCTACCATCTGCCTCCTATGAAATATGTTTTCTACGTCGCTGTGTGGGTGAGCGTAGCGGTTGGGGCAGATTCAAATTATGTTTTGCAGTCCCGTCTGCACAGTCTACGTCCCAACAGTATTTCTCAGCACCTTGCGTTTCACTACCTCTATTCTCACACAGAGGAAGGAGCAATCGCGCTGAGCAAAGCTTTGGCCCTTCTTGATATAAATACAGCAAGCCCTCCCCTTGCTCCTGTTGCATTTGATTGTGCCGATCTTATGGCTTTTTTGAGTGTCGGTGAAAAAAACCCTTTGCCAGTAAGCGAAGCATGGCTCTGTCTCATCGAAGCGGCTGCTATCTCTTTGCCTAACCGTCAACTGCGAGGATTTTGTATTGAAAAAAGGGCAGATCTCATCCAGCTGCCTGCTGAGGAAATAGACCTTACGGAAGCTCTCTTGTTTGAACATTTTGGAAATAGTGAAAACGAAAAGCGACCCATCCGCGCTATGATCGACTTTATAGCACTACAAATTAAGGCGCAGCTGTCCCAAAATCCCACGCCAAAAGAAATTATTACCGCTATTAACACCTTTATTTTTTACGAATTGCAATTTAAGTTTCCTCCCCACTCCCTTTGGGCCCAGGACGTGGATCTTTATACCCAACTTCCCTCCGTTTTAGATGGAAGAGAGGGCGTATGTTTGGGCATCTCTACTCTCTATTTGGGCGTAGCGCAACGTCTTTCCCTCCCACTAGAAATCGTGACACCTCCTGGCCACATTTACTTGAGATGGCAGGAAGGAAACGAAGAAATTAATATCGAAACAACTAACCGGGGCATTGATGTGCCAACCAGTACCTACTACGGAGTGAATGCAAGCGCATTGCAGATGCGCGATATAAAAGAAACGGTAGGGCTTAACTTCATGAACCAGGCCGCCCCTTTCCTATCCAACAAAGAATGGGCAAAGGCGCTCACTTTATATGAAAAGGCACTAGACTACATAAAGGAAGACCCGTTGCTGCATCTACTAGTCGGTATCTGTCACTTATTTTTAGAAAATACCTCCTTGGCAAAAACCTATCTCCACAAGTCGACTTGTGACGCTTCGCCCTACCACTTTTATCCAAGCACACTAGCAAGCGACTTTTTAGAAGGCCGGGTCGACAAAAACGGGCTGCTTATCATTTTCACCAAAGTGGACGAGTCGTTTTCTTCAGTTATGGAAAAGCAAAAGCAGCTCCTTTCTCTTGTGCGTGACTTTCCCCGTTTCCGAGAAGGGATTTTTCTTCTTGCTACTACCTACTTGCAAATGGGAAGAACAAAAGAGGCCCTGCATTGGCTAGAGAGATACCACCAGATTGATCCTTACTACCCTACTGTAGA
>JAUIKQ010000105.1 GCA_030430655.1 Chlamydiia bacterium | reverse complement strand
CTACAAGCATCTGCGCCTTACCGCGTTGCCTCCCAATGAGGAGAGTCGCGGCCTGTGCTTTACTTCCCAGGATGTTTTGTGTCTGTTTCAACACCCTTACGTGAAAGAAAAAAGCCTGGAAGCAACGGCTAAATGGGGTATGGGGTTGCCCGCTTCCAAAGCCCGAAATCAGCAGCTAGCATATCAGAAAAAAATCGAAAAAACACTTGCTAGTCTTCTTGGCTGCGAATCTGTGATTTTGCATCAAAATACGTTTCAAGTGCTCTGTCACCTACTGAAAACGCTAAGCCAGCATCCCACATTTGTCTTTGTCGATCGGTTCTGTCATCGCAAACTCCTACAAATAAGCAGCAGCCTTAGTCCGGTGAGGAAATATGAACACCATGACCTCGAGGAATTAGAAAACTTATTGCGCACTACTCCCGCAAAAGCACAAAAGATTATCATTACAGAGTCTTTGTTTGCTACTGATGGCACGATCAGTGATTTAGAAAGGCTATCGCAATTGGCAAAAAAGTACAGTAGCCTTCTATATTTAGACGACACGCAAACTGTAGGGCTCTCGGGATGGCGTGGAATGGGGTCTGCTGCGCAGCGCCTCGGTATTGACCTTATTGCAGGGGCTTTCTATCAGCAAGATGGAAGCGTTGGAGGGTTTTTAGGATGTCCTAAAGTCATACGCAATTACTTGACCACTTTTTGTTATAATTTTCCTGCTATTAACCATCTTCCTCCAGCAGCCTTAGGAGCCATTGGTGCACTTATCGATTTGATGCCCGATATGCAGTGGGAACGAAAAATCGTTTGCGAAAGAAGCCGCATCTTACGAGACAACCTGCTAAAAAAAGGGTGGGACATAGCAAACAGTCAATCGCATCAGATTCCCTTGTGTCTAAGCTCTGGAATCGAGTTGCAAGATTTAGCTACCTTCTTAAAAAGCGAGGGTATTTTAGCAAGCCCCCTCTCTGCTCCTATTCTTCCTGATGGATACTTCCGTTTAAGGGTCACCGTCAACAGCAGCCAAACACGTGAGCACCATCACCAGCTTTTGCAAGCGCTCGAAAAGTGGAGGGGCACTTAACTCCTCTCAAAACTACGCCTAATCGGACGAGACAATTTGCTCTGCTACCGACAAACTTCTTTTGATGCATGCATTTACACTCACCCCATCGATATAGTTACCCGTGAAGTAAAGACGTGGACTGCACACTTTTGCTCGGTTTATAAAAACTGCAAGGTCTTCACGAAAGCCCACATGGAACCAAGGAAGAGCCTGGCTTCGATGCACTTGTGCAAAGTCTGGTTTTTTTGTGATAGCTAAATGACGGCTTAAAGCCGCAATAGCGGTTTCCTTCCTCGTGCTGCCAGCTTTCATCATGACTGTTATTCGCGCTCCTTTTCGTCTCTCTTGTTTTGGAAAAAGGTGGGAATCAAAGACTGCCCCTAAGATTTCTTCTTGCAAATGAGAAGGAACTAAATAACCAAATCCCGCTTGCAATGGCAGCTGATCATAAGAGAGATACACACTCTGTACCCAACGCATTTTAAACGCACTTTTAAAGGGCATTAGACGGGCAATTTCCTCTAAAGGCAACGCAGAAATAACATAATCGGAAAAAATTTTTCGAGAGGAGGTATGGACAATCATTCCTCTTGGTTGTTTTTCTAATGAAAGCACGCTTTCTTCAAAGAGCACTTCCATGTGAATAGAGCGATAAAGCGCATTTATTAGAGCATAAAGTCCAGATTGGAGAGTAAATACACCCCGATTTAGCAATGCTCCTTCTTTTCTAAACCCCCTGATAACACTTCCGTACTTTTGTTCCCACTTTTTGAGCAGAGGAAAACTCATCGAGAGGGAGAGCTCTTTGGCACTTGTAGCATAGATGCCAAGCCCAATGGGATCAAATACCGTGCTAGCTACATGGCGAGAAAACCGTTTTTCTATAAATTGTTGTACGGAAGTGTCAGCGGGGCTGCTTTTTTTTCTACAAAGGTCTGATAGCATAGCAAGTACCATTTGAGGACGTAGGAGATGCTTTTTTGAAAGCATTTGCAATCTTTTACCATTCCAAATCCATCGCTCCGCTAAATTGCCTTCAATCACCTCACTTGACAACTTTAAGTCATGTATTAATTCTAAAAGGGCTTTATTGCGCGCAATAGCAAGGGTTTTTGGACCTGTTTCAAAAAAAGGAGACTGAAGCGGAGGAGAGATTAGCCCTCCAAGCTGGCCCGTTTTTTCGACGAGTGTGATACGACTATTTGGCAAATATTTATCGAGAAAATACGCAGCAGAAAGGCCAGAAATTCCTCCCCCTAAAATAGTAATGTGTTTACAATCCATCAAAACTCACGATTTGCTTTATGCCTACCATAAAAGTTAACGACATTAACCTCCACTATGAAAGAAAGGGCAAAGGTCCTACATTAGTCCTCATTCCAGGATATGCCTCTGATCATACGATATGGCTTCAGAGCATGGAGCTACTCTGTCCTGATTTTGACATTCTTGCTCTTGATAATAGAAATATGGGACGCAGTTCGGTTATTACTACCCCTTTTTCTTTAGAATCTATGGCAGATGATGTCCATGACCTATTGAATACTTTAGAAGTAAAACAGGTCCATCTCGCTGGGATCTCTATGGGAGGAGGCATTGCCCAATGGTTCGCTAAAAAATACCCAACTCTCCTCAACAAGCTTATCTTGGTTTCTACCTTCCCAAAGCTCTCCCGTTTTGCAAAAATGGCTCTTAAGACACAGTTAAAGGCGCTAAAAACCCCTCTCGTCCAAAAGGGTGTAGCGAAGTTGATTCTCCCATGGCTGGCTTATAAGTCTTTTTTCGACACGCCCTTTTCCATGCAAGAATTTATGCACCGTTTTATGCACCATCCCCACCCTTCACACGTAGGTCTGCTCAGGCAAAGCGAAGCGCTCATGTCTTTTGACTCCACTCCCTGGATCTCCTCTATTTCTCATAAAACACTGATCATTCATGGAAGTGAGGATGTTCTCATTGACTTGACTTTGGCAAAGCAGCTGCATAATCTTATCCCACAAAGTAAGCTTACCGTTGTCCCTAAAGGAGCACACCTTGTTGTCAGCGAGCAAGCAAAAACTTTTGCCAGATTAACAAAGGACTTTCTTTTAAATGATTGATCTACAAGCTCATACTACTTCTTATCTAAAGCAGCTAAGAGAAACAATTATCACTCAATTTCAAAAGCTGGAAAAAAGCCGGGTTTTTCAGCGTACCCCATGGGAATATCATAGCGGCGGCCTTTGCGAAATGGCGATTATTAGAGGAGAAGTATTCGAAAAAGGCGCTGTCC
>JAUIKQ010000104.1 GCA_030430655.1 Chlamydiia bacterium | reverse complement strand
CATCCTACTCATGTTAGAAGCGGTAGGTCGCACATTCCTCCAGGTTCTCCAATACACCATCCGGGCAGCCAACCTGCATAGTAAAAATTTGGATAGTACAACCCTTTTTAACTAATTTTAGTTAAAAAGGGTTGTTATTTTAATTAACGCTAATATTTGTTATAATCTTTGTTGAGGCAAGTAAGGGGGGACTCAGGTTATGGCTTTACAAGGATTACCTCCGGCGTTTCACAAAAATTGGGGAAGTGAGATACGGGGAGAACGATTTGGGCATGCTCTTAAACAGTATGATGTCCAGCTCCAAGGGGATGAAATTATATTAAATGGCAAGGCAATATCCCACTTACCGAGCGATCCAACGTCGCGTGCGATTTATAAAAAAATATTTACATCTTTGTCTCGGACGCTTCCAAATAACCTAGTAAAGGCCCCTTCTTTTAGTTACAAGCGATGGTTTCGTACCATTTTATTTCCTTTCTATAAAAACTTAGTGGATTGCCTGATTAAAGAAACAGGTATGTCTTCAAAGATCGATACCATTTCTATTGAAAATTTTTCTGATACCTTGCAGGTGATAAACGAAGCAATTGGCAAGTTATCTACGATGAAAAAACCTATGGCGGCACTTGCTTATCAGTGTGCAACAGGAGACATAGGCACGCAAAACTTTGCAGCAGAACATAATATTCCTAATCAACGGCAGGTTTTCGCTGTAAACGATAGAAAAGGAAACAAGCGAGAAATCTCTCTTGCAAGGCATCCAAGTCCTACTATTGGACTCACCAAGCTCCAAACACTTTTTAATGCCGCAGTAGGGCGCTTTGCAATTCCATATGAAGACAAGATAGCTGCAGACTACAAAAGTGCTTTAAACAAGCCAAAAACACGTGTTTTATACAATTGCTACCAGAGAAATGAGGCGAGTGATTTACAAACTAAAGCCAGTCGCTGCGATCATAAGCGCACAAAGCCAATTCAAGCGCTGCAAGATGCATACCCTATTGATGTTAGTGTGCTTTCTGTTGAAGGAGATTTTTTTAATAAAAAGCGCCCGTCTTTGACATTTGCCTCCCTTTTTGATGATATCATCAATGAATTTGATAAGGATAACCCTGCAAGGACATGCGAGCTGCCCAAGAAGTTATCGATGAATAGAGCAGAAATAAAAGCCTATTTCATGCCTATCTTGAAAGGAATCCACCAAACCTGCTTTGCTTGTAAAAAAGGAGTGATTTCTAAAGAAGAAAGGCAGGCTTTTATCATGCTATTTTATGCCCTGCTCACCTTTTCTATGATGTTTAAGTTAGAAGGCGTCACAGATGTTGTGAATGCCTGCAAAGATAATTTGGATCGTGGCGGCGCAGCGAATTTGGTGATGAGTTTTATCGTGCATTTGCTCCAGCATATAGAGACAGGAAAAGTTGATAAAGAAGCGCTTCAAAAAGAAATAGTGAATACTTTAGGACCCGCTTTTGCGATCAAAACAAAGCACATGCTTTTTGATCGATTATCTCCCGCTTTAGAAGCAATAAAACAGCTCGCGCAAATGATGCAGGAAAAAAGAGGTCTAAAATTTAAATCTTTTTTTGAGAATGTGATAACTGCCAAAAAGTACACTGGCATCAAAACTTTTATCCCACAAGAAAAAGATCAGCCTTTAATTGCTGCACCGAAAAGTGCTTTTACTCCTTTAGAAGCGCTGCTCGGGTTACGTGCGTTAAAAGCGGATATGCGCGCCGAAAAACAGCCGATTGAAAGCAAAGTAGCAACGCAGTCACGACAAAAAGCTCCTAAAAACAGTGCCCCTTCTTTTTTTCTAGAGCGGCTTTGCAAAAAGGGGGTTGAAAAGACAAAAGGAAAGGAAATTATGCGAGCCATTAAGCAGTATGAACGTATGGCGCCCTTTATGGAGCTAAAAGATAGCATTGTTGGGGAGGAGAAACGGTTTATGTTACGTCGAGACCGCAAAAATATTTCCTTTTCAGTCAAGGCAGATCAAGTAACCGTTTGCATACCCTACAACGTGCAAACAGGGGAAAAAATAAAAAAAGATAGTCCTTTTTATATTGGAAATGCGGCTTATTCTCACATCAGGAGCACAATTAGTTATGATTTAAAAGAGAAAACGGCAACTGGACAATTGGAAATGAACGCTATTTTAAGTGCTGCGCAGTGGAAGCGTAAGCGGCATGAGACAATAAAGCATCTGTGATCACCAAAGAGGCCATGGCAGCAACTACCGGAACAGCGCGAATGGCAACACAAGGGTCGTGTTTGCTGTTTTTTGGCAGCTGAAAAGTAGCTGCATTGCCTTCTTTATCGAGAGTGGGCTGTGCACGGCCTATGCTAGAGGTGGGCTTGAAGGGGACTTGGAAGGTGATCGGTTGCCCTGTGGAAATACCTCCTAAGGTTCCTCCCGCATGGTTTGAGCTTGGCACTATTTTTCCATCGCAAAGAGCAAAAGTGTCGTTGTGCTCAGAGCCTCGCATATGAGCCGCTGCAAACCCTTTTCCTATTGCAAAACCCTTTGCTGCTGGAATGCTTAGCATGGCTTTAGCTAAATTAGCCTGCAGTTTTTCAAAAACAGGGTCACCAAGCCCAGGAGGAAGATCGCGGATATAACACTGCACTACTCCGCCAATCGAATCGTCTTGCAGAGTGTTGAGTAAGTCAATAATCCGCTCTTGCGCTCGCTTGTCAGGGCAAAAAAGAGGGGATTGCAAAATCTGTTGTTGCGTCCAGGCGCCTTCCCTGGCCGCAATATCGCCAATTTGGGATAAATAGGCAAGGACTTGGATGTTGTGTGTCGAAAGGATTTTTTTCGCAACGGCGCCTGCCGCTACGCGCGCTACTGTTTCTCGCGCAGAAGCCCGGCCTCCTCCGTCTGGATCATAGATACCATACTTTTCCAAATAGGTAAATTGCGCATGCCCAGGCTTGTAAAGACGTTTTGTTTCCTTATAGGGAGAAGAATCATAGTTTTGATTAGGAATGATTAAAGAGATGGGAGCGCCTGTTGTCTTATTTTGATAGACTCCGGAATAAATTATTACCCTGTCTTGCTCTTTTCTTGGCGAGGTATAGGCAGAGCGTCCTGGAGCGCGATAAAAAAGTTCTCGATTGATTTCTTCCTCTGTTATTGGAATATTTGATGGGCACCCATCGATCACAACCCCCATCGCCTTGCCATGAGACTCTCCCCAAGAGGTTATCCTAAATCGCTTTCCAAACGTGTTACTCATTGCTGTTTATTCTTATAAATCCGCTCTAACTCTTGCAAAACATGCGTATCAGACTGGTTGGTAACTTCACAAACAGTAGCAGGAATTTTCTCGAAGATAGGAATGCGG
>JAUIKQ010000022.1 GCA_030430655.1 Chlamydiia bacterium | reverse complement strand
GATCCACTCAAAATAAAGCAAGCAATTTTTCGCAATTGTATCACGCAAATTGGAAAGCCAATAGCGCTTCCACTTTGCCTAGAGAATAAAACTGTTTTGCATCTAACGGTAGATGGCAAGCCTGGTCTGGCTCCTTTTGGAGCGAAAAAGCACTTGTGGATGTCTTTTCAAAGCCAAGAGCCACCTCAAGAGGAGGTTATCCTTGTTTTGCATGAGGGCATTACTGGCCGAGTCTCGCAAGAGATAGCATCGTATTTGCAAGATTTTAAGGGCACTGTTGTCCTTTTCTGCTCTCCTTATGCCCTTAAATGGTGTAATGCGTCAGCTCAAACACTCTTTATTGGCTACGAAGACGACCCATGCGCTCATAGCGCCGTTGCGGATGTTTTTGCAGGAGTAGAGAAGCCTAGAGGAAAGCTTCCCATCCGCTATGAATTAGTTGGACGGAGTTTTTGAGAGGATGTATCCTTGCTTGAGCTCCGCAGAATAAACCATCCAAAGGCCTCCGGCGATCAAAAGAGTGGAGCCTAAAAGGAGTGGAGACGGGGGGGTATGATAAAAAATCCATGCGTAAATCGAAGAAAAAATAGGGCTCAAGAGTCCGAGGAAAGAAAGAAGGGTCGCTGTAAACTTTCTAAGCAAAAGGCCGTACAAGTTGTAACAAATGATGTTAGAAACAAGAGTGATAAGGCTGACGCTTCCTAGGAAGGGAAGAAAGTCTGTGCGTGTTACCGGAGTTGGATCCCAATTTTCTACAAAATAAGAATGGATAAAGGCCATTGTTCCCCCGATCAGCATGCTCAGAGCATTGACAAGAGAAGGCGCCATAGCTTGGTTTTTTACAAGCATGCGCAGCAGTATCCACCCATACACAGAAAAGAGCGTAGCTCCTATGATCGCAAGTTCAGGCCAAGACACGATTCCGATGAAATGAAAAAGATTTTCCTGTCCACTTTGTATATACAGCACTGGGATGCAGCTCAAAATGCCAATGCCGATACCGATGATCTTTTTTATCGTTAAACGCTCTTTGAAATGAATATAAGAGAAAACCGCGGAAAAAAAGGGAGAAAGGCTATAGATAAAACAGGCTTTAGTAGAAGAAAGGTACTGTAAGCCCCAATATTCACATATATTGGTCAAATAAATACTAAATATGCTCATTAACAAAATAGCAAGGAGATTTTTCGAAGAGAAGGAAAAACTCGATCTGTTTTTAATCCATAAATAGGGGAGGACGAGCAGAGCTGCAAAGACCATCCGAAACCCTGTCAAAAAGAGGGGAGGAGAGGTTTCCAGCGCAAGCTTTCCAAGAGTAAAGACGCTGGACCAAAGGGCGTAGAGCGCAACAGCCAAAAAAACAGACGTCATCATCCAGCCATTGTAATGCAGATGGGGTTAAATTTCGTCATTAAAGATTTTGTTTCTTATCTCTTTCATATAGTTTACCATAAAATAAAGATTATGTATTGATGCGAGCGACATAAAGGTGAGCTCTTTGGATTTAAAAAGGTGATTGAGATAGGCGATGGTGTAAGATTTACACGTTGGGCAAAGACAGTCTGGCTCAATAGGGGTAAACTGGTGCCTATGGTCTGCTTTGTTGATTTTCAGCCCCCCCTTTTTAGTGAGCAAAAGGCCATGCCTTGCGGCTTTTGTTGGATAGGAGCTATCAAAAGTATCTATTCCAAAGGGGATGAGTGTAGCCAGGGACTTTAAATCTCCAATGCCAAGAAGGTGATTGGGCTTGTTTTGTGGCAGGCGGGAAGAAAGGAACGCAATAAGATCGTAGAGTTGCTGTTTTGTCTTTCCAAGGCTGCCTCCAATAGCAAATCCATCGAAGGGAAGTTTAGTGAGAAAATCACAGCTCATCTGGCGCAAATTTTGGTCGACTCCTCCATGAATAACTGCATACATGGCCTGGTTATTTGGATTTTTTAAATGGCAATTTAAAGACCGTTCTTCCCACCTGTGTGTGCGATCCAAAGAGTGTTTTAAGCGCTGTTTATCTAAATGATAGGGAGGGAGCTCATCGAAAGGAATAATGATGTCTGCGCCAAGGTCTTTTTGTGCTAGAATAGAGCTTTCTGGGGTAAGTAAAATTTTTTTTCCATCTCGATAAGAGCGAAACAGCACTCCTTCTTCTGTAATTTTTAGCACGCTTGAACGGGTTGCTTTTGCCCCTTTTGACTTGAGCTCACTGGCGACCGATCCATACATGAGGCTAAAAACCTGAAATCCCCCAGAGTCGGTAATGATAGGCATGGGCCGATTGATATACCGATGCAGCCCACCCGCTTTTTTCACGGTGTCGCTTCCTGGCTGCAAAAGCAGGTGATATGTATTGCAAAACATGAGTTGCAGTCCGATATCGCAAACCGTTTGGTTATCCAGCGATTTTAGCGTTCCGTTCGTTCCAACGGCAACAAAATTTGGTGTATCTATGATCCCGTGCGCTGTGTGGAGTTTGCCAACGCGTGCGCTCGACCGGTTGGATTTATAGACGATCTCAAACTTCATGTATTTTTACGATGCGTTTTGCAAATAAGGTGAGTGGAGTGTTCAATAATATCATGATGGTCTTAAGAAAGCTGCAAATAATAATAATGTGCCAGACAGAGTGTACATTGCCATAAAATGCAGCGTATGTAAAAGCCACAGTGTCAAAAAGCTGGGATAGGGTGACTGCCATAAAAGTGCGCATAGAGAAAGGGAGGCCGGGCCAGATGCGTTGAAAATAAGATAGGATGACCAAGTGAAGCCTCTGGGCGAGGAAAGAGACTACGAAGGAAGCGAGGGTCAGTCTTGGAAAGAGCGATAGGAGAGGCACAAAGAGGGCATGGTGGGTATCGTATTGGCTTGGGATGTAGAGTAACTGAATTTGGCTTGCGAGCATAAAAAAAAGCAAAAGTGCGTAGGAGATATATAGCGCTTTTTTTGCAGTCTGTGCACCAAAATATTCGTGTAAGAGTGTAGCGCACAGGGTACAGGAAATAATGAAGGGATCACAAGTCGTAGTTGTTAAGTGAAAGAGGTCAATTTGTTTGCTAGCAAAAAGATTGCTTAATATAGGCTGCAAGGACAGGAAGGCAACTAATGCTTCTCTTCCTATTTTTAACGCTAACAAAGAGAGAACAAGCAGAACAGCAATATGAAAAAACAGGATCCATTCGTTCATGAATGCATTTGCACCGGCACAGGACTTGGAAGGTCCAGAGTTGAGGTAGGGAAGGCACAGGCAGCTCCATGCTGATTGATGAGGTCAATAACCTTTAGAAAAATATCCTGCTGCGCCATATTAAAAGATTTAAGATCGGTTCTCTTTATAAAAGCATAAATAGTAAAGTTCAGAGAAGAGGCGCCAAATTCGGTGAAGTTCACCATAACCAGCTTTTCTTGATCTACTTCTTTGTGGTTGTGGAGCATAGCTTCTACGCTTTTGAGCAGATCAGCCATTTTGCTCGCATCGCTGTAGCGGATGCCAACGGTGGTTTTCATACGTCGATGGGTTATCCTCGAGGAATTTTGGACAGAGATATTGGAGAAAAGAGCGTTTGGGACGTATAAAGGCTTTCTTTCAAAAGTACGAATGCGTGTCAGACGCCACCCTATATGTTCTACACACCCCTCGATATTTTTATCGGGTGAGCAAACTAGGTCTCCGACAGCGAAGGGGCGGTCCAGGTAAATCATTAAGCCGCCGAAAAAATTGGACAGCAGGTCTTTTGCTGCGAAACCGGCGATCAAGGCACCGGTACCACCAAAGGCTAAAACAGCGGATAGGCTAACGCCAAAGGACTGCAAGGCAACGAGGAAAAGCAAAAGCAAAAGAGAGGTCCTGATCATCTGACAAACAGCGCGGACGGTGGTTTTGTCGTAAGGCTTTTTGCTACGGATTTTTTCTTCAATGAAGGCAATTTCCATTTGAGAAATAAAGCGCATGCATGCCCATACAACAATCAGAAAAATAACGAGCGTGCGAACGTAGAAAATGGTGGTATTAAGCAAAGCGCTTTGTATGTTTTCATTGAGCCAGTTGGCGAGAAAGAATAGAGAGATGACCCATATAAAAAGACGGAAAGGCGAGGAGAGGCTGATTAAAAAAGCTTCTCGCACAAAGTGATTACTTTTTTTGGGGAAAAGCTTGTGGTAGAAGCGTTTGAAGAGGCTGTTTACTAAAAGGGCAAACAAGATGGGAAGGAGGAGCTTCAGCATCCAAGTCCCTTTTGAGGCTAAAAACGTGTAGAACCGGTCATCCATAAGTGGCTTAAAAAACAGCTAATATCTTTTTAAGTTCGCCATTAGCGTGGAGTTCCTCCACAATATCGCAACCCCCTATAAATTCTTCTTTCACAAATAGTTGTGGCAAGGTGGGCCAATCAGAGTATTCTTTAATGGCCGCGCGGAGCACTTCGTCCTCTAAAACATTGCGGGTCTCAAATTCTATTCCATAGTTATTCAGGATATGAACAACGCGCGCCGAAAAGCCACAGAGCGGCTGGATTTTATCTCCCTTCATGTACAAGACCACAGGATGTTTTTTGAGCTCTTGTTGAATTGTCTTTAGTTTTTCTTTCATAATGCCTTTCTGGCGTCCCATTGCTCTTTGGTAAATGTTTTCAATGAAAGGGCATGCAAAGAAGTGGAAAACAGCTCTTTTAACACCTCCATGACCAAGCGCTGTCGCTTCAATGTGGTGAGCCCCTCAAATGCGTTTGTTACAACGATTGCTTCCAAGTGCATATCGTCAGAGCGCGGATCTTGTATGAGAACAACGGCATCCTCCCACTTTGCTCGCAAAGCCGTTTTGACTTTTTCTGCATTGGACATACGAAAACCCCTTCAAAATCAAGTAGGGTGAGTGTAACAAAAAAGTAGATAATTGGAAATGGGTTATCGGTTTTTTTCTCGATGTTTTTGCATCATATCTTTCATTTTAAATCGGGCTTGTCTACGTAAGTTTGCTTCTTCATAGCGTGCTTTTTCGATTTTTGTTTCAGGAATAACTCGAGGGATGGAGGTAGGTTTTTGATTGCTATCTAAGGCGACGAAGGTGAAGTAGGCAGAAAGAATATGTTTTCTTTTCATAGTTTTCCCATCTTCTGCATAGACTTTGGCTCCTATTTCTAAAGAAGAAGTCCAGCTTCTATTTGCGGATAAACAAAAAATGAGATTATCTCCCTTCCTAGCAGGAGCAAGAAAGTGCATAGAATCAACAGAAGCAGTAACGCAGGTTTTTTCACTATGTCTTTCAGCAACAATGTGGGCGAGTCGATCTAAAGTAGACATGACGAGTCCGCCAAATACCGTTCCGTTGACATTAAGGTCGTTTGGGAAAATGCGATACACATCTTCTTGAATGCGCGTGTGGGCTACGGATTTTCCTGGTACATTATCCATGTTGCGACCTCCCCTTATCTTACCTTTATAAAATAAAATATTTAATTTCTAGAAAATTCTAGATAAAGTAGGGGGACTGTCCTGTTTTTATGCAATAGCGTGCTTTTCTTTTCTTCTTGGGGGAAGTGGAAGATTTTTTATTGATTGCCTTGTGTTTTGCAAGAGGGGTTTAATAGATAAAAGGTAAGTTTTATCAACGTTTTGCGAAGGATTGTCGTTTTGCAGTTGTCGAAACAAAAGCATATGAAAGCATCTATCTGTCATCGAAGCATTCAATTCCAGGTGCCTTTGTAAATACTCGCCAATATTGTCCAGGTTGTAAAAGCGGGATTCTTTGTTATTTTGCACCTTCAACACAAAGAAATCGCGTCCAAAGGCTTTTATTTCTTCATCACGAAGGAAATTTTCTAGCGGAGTGTTTGCGATAAATTGGCGAAGGATTGATGTGTACAGGGCTACTCCTAACGCAGGTATTGGGTTATTTTCTCCTGTTATTGCAAGCTCTATTGCCTGTTTATCCTGGGTGCTGAGGTGAGATCTTTCAATTAGCTCCTGTATTGTTTTCGGATTGCACTCACTCTTTAAGCAGTTTAGCAGAGCATGGTAGTCGTTTCGGGAGCGCTCGTCGATTAAAACAGTTTGCTCTAAGATCTTAAAAGCATAAGTCTCTGGTAAAGAATAAGATACATTTGTAGTATAGCCGTTTTTGTCAACGTGTAAAATTATTGATTGATCAATAGGTATTTTTATGTTTTTTATCCATAAGTTGACCAACTGTCTCACTTTGTGAGTTAGGCGGTTGCCGTTTTCTGTGCTCAAGATAAAAGGTTTGTTATCTTGGCAGATGATGAGAGGCTTATTTTGGTCAGGATAGATACTAAAATTTACAGACATTATCTCACTCTTTTTAATTTTTACATAATTTTAAACAATTAATTAATTAAAAGATAATTAAAAATTAAAAATTATTATATTTTTAAACAAAATTATGTTTTGTGGATTTTACTTGCACTATTGTTCTTTTGCTTGTAATAGTTGGTCAGGAATCAAATAGGTATAAGGAGAGTAGCGTGGGGAGAAAAGCGAAAAAAGTGGCTGTTACTGGGGCTGCTGGTCAAATTGCTTATAGTTTGCTGTTTCGTTTGGCTAAAGGAGAGCTTTTTGGAAAAGAGCAACCCATTGAATTACAACTACTAGAGACTTCGAGGTCGATAAGAGCATTGGAAGGTGTTGTGATGGAATTGAATGACTGTGCTTATCCTTTGGTAGAAGCCATTCACATCGGGAGTGATCCAAACACGGTTTTGGAGGGAGTGGAGGTGGCTTTTTTAGTGGGTTCGATGCCCAGGGGACCTGGAATGGAGAGAAAGGATTTGTTAGACAAAAACGCAGCGATTTTTGTGGAGCAGGGAAAAGCGTTGAATCAGGTAGCGGCTGACGATGTTTTTGTATTGGTTGTGGGTAATCCATGCAACACAAACTGTTTGATTACCATGCACCACGCGCCCCGTTTGAAAGCACACCAATTTTGTGCGATGATGCGGTTAGATCAAAATAGGGCAGCTTTTCAATTGGCAAGTAAGGCTCGGGTGCCAATTCAAGCCGTTGATCGAATGGTAGTTTGGGGTAATCACTCAGCAACGCAGGTGCCAGACTTTGCTAGCGCAAGAATCTTTGACAAGCCTTTTTTAGAAGTAGTTGATGATCGCGATTGGTGTGAAAACGTGTTTATGCAATCGGTACAAAAAAGGGGCGCTGAGATTATTCAAGCAAGAGGGCATTCTTCAGCAGCTTCAGCAGCAAATGCGGCTTTGAGTGCGGCTTTAGCCTATTTTGGAAGGGACGCTTCTCAAAAATGGCATTCACAAGCGGTGCTTTCTGATGGTAACCCTTATGGTATTGCTGCAGGGCTGGTTTTTTCTTTTCCAACGCTTGCAAAAGGTGAGGTTGTGAAGGGCGTGGATTTAGATCCTTTTATTGAAGAGAAAATCCTTTTGACGGAGCAAGAGCTGCTAAAAGAAAGAGACCTGGTAAAGTACTATCTATCTTGAAAAAAGCGTTACATGATATATACAATTTAAATGAAGCTATTTTAGGGAAGCGGGTATATATGGCCGATGAGGTTCTTTTTGAGATTACGAAGAAGCATCTAGAGACGGGGATGCGGGGTTTTCCGGTGGGATATTGTACAACGTCTAGTGTGGATCCACAAAAGGGGCTGTTTTATAAAGAGCGGGCGATTAGCGAGCTTGCTAATTGGAGTCCTGAAGACGTGATTTTTCTTTTGATGAAAGGAAAGGAATCAAAGGGGGGGGAAGAGTTTAAGGCTGCCCTTTTTGAGCGGGCGCTTTGCTCAGAAGAAACCGTAAGGCAGATTTACCAGCTTCCACAAAAGGGGCATCCCATGAAGCTGTTTAGCAGCGCCTTGTTGATTTTGGGGATGTTAGAGGGAAAAGGGAATTATAAGGAAGATGGATTTAGTATGATCGCAAAGCTGCCCCATTTAGCAGCGCTAGTGATCAGCCACCATCTTGGAAAAAAAGCGCAAAAGGCAGATCCCAAAATAGGATATATGGAAAGTTTTGCCCACATGCTACCCCTTTCCGAGGCAAAGCAAACAGCCCTTGTTCCTATTTTGCGGCTATTTAACATTTTACACTATGATCACGGGGGAGGAAATCTTTCCACATTTGTTGGAAAAGCGGTAGCTTCTGGTTTGGAGGATATGTATGGTTCGGCGACGGCGGCCATGTGCGCTTTAGCGGGGCCGCGCCATGGCAAGGCAAACCAAGACTGCCTAACTTTTGTAGAGGATCTTGTCAAGGAGCTGCCAAATGCTGATGATGGACAGCTTGTGGAAAGTCTGCTAAGAAAGCGTTTGGAAAAAGGATCGCTGCTGTATGGGTTTGGTCATGCGGTATTGCGTGTAGAAGATCCGAGAGCAAGTATTTTTTATGATTACGCAAAGGCGCATTTCCCAGACCACCCCCTGGTCAAGATGGCACTTTTACTTCGCGAGCACGGGGTCAAAGTGCTGAAAGAAAATCCCAAAATTACCAATCCTTACCCTAATATTGATGCGATTTCAGGTGTCTTGTTATCGGCTGCCGGTTTTCCCCATCCCGAATGTTACACAGTGCTTTTTGGAATGGCGCGTCTTGTTGGGATCTGCATACAAATCCTTTATGAACGTGTGCAAGCTCGGGAAGGAAAGGGTACGCCCATTGTACGGCCTAAGTACTTATATAAGGCTTTGGCTTAAAGGTAGCCTATATCCTGAATCCTGACTTCCGTATTTAAAGAAATGAGGAGTGTTTTATGCGCAGTAAACTTTTACGCTGCTTGTTCACCATTTTTCTGATTAGTCTATGTTTACCGCTTTCCGTGCAAGCTGCAACTCGGGACGATAACGGTCTTCATAGAGAAAAACTTTTGCGCTTGTTTTCAGGTGAATGGGTATCTCGTGGAATTTACGTGGCTGCAAAATTAGGTATCCCTGACATCCTTGAATCTGGAGCAAAATCTATAGATGAGCTTTCAGCGCTTGCATCTGCTGACACTGACTCTCTTTACCGGCTACTGCATGTGTTAGCGGGTCACGGTATTTTTCACGAATCGGAGGATCGAATATTCACAAACAGCGATGAGGGTGTTTTGTTGACGAAAAGTCACCCTGATTCTTTGCGCTCTCTTTGTGTATTTTACGGCGAGGACATTCACAAAGCCTGGGATGCCCTCCTATCGTCGATACAGCAAGGAACTCCAGCTTTTCAACTTACCTTTGATCAACCAGTCTTCAGCTATTTTAAAAACAATCCTACTCGAGCAGCATTATTTCAAAATGCAATGAAGGAGAAATCACAGGCCGTGATTCAATCAACCCTCTCTGCGTATGATTTCACTGCTTATAATAAAATATATGATATTGGAGGAGGGCAGGGAGAGTTCCTCAAGGCGTTGTTAAACGAGTATCCTCAAACTACTGCAACTCTTTTTGAGCTTCCTGAAGTCACTAATCAACTTCCAGAAATTCATCAAAATATAGAGCTATGCTGTGGAGATTTTTTTGCTGAAATCCCACAGGGTGGTGACCTTTACATACTGAAATCCGTTTTACATGATTGGGATGATGCTCGCGCTGCGCAGATCCTTGAAAACTGTTGCAAGGCAATGAATAGCAATAGTCGATTATTGATTGTTGAGACTGTCCTGCAAGAGGGAAGCCAATCCTCGTATGCAAATAGCATGGATTTACTCATGCTTGCTATTACAGGTGGTAAAGAACGGACTCTTACATCCTTTGAGGAGATGTTAAAGAAATCCCAGTTATTACTTGAAAAAGTGTATCCGACAACTACAGAATTTTCGATATTGGAAGTGAAAAAACTAAAAAACTAATAAGTAGGGATCGGCAGTGCCAGATCCTCTTTATTGTGCTCAGAAGCCAAATTTGATTCCTGGCTATAGAAGGGTTGCAAAATCAGTGCATAATTTTCAAGGGTACTGAGCTTACAAAGGACAGCTCAACTGCAGAAAAATACGAAAACTCCGTGAATGTAAAAAAGGATTGATATAGAATCGCCAGCGGGTCCTTTCCACAAATAGGTGATTCATGGATAGTAGCTTAGGTGAGAGTTCGCTCATATTATATCAAACAGAAGATGGCCAGACCCGAGTAGAAGTGCGTCTTTTAGACGAGACGGTTTGGCTTACGCAGGCTCAAATGGCAGAGCTATTCAGTAAGGATAAGCGTACGATCTCCGAACATATACAGAACATTTTCCACGAGGGAGAGCTACCCGAAAAGGCAGTTGTCCGGAAATTCCGGACAACTGCATCAGACGGGAAAAATTATGAAACTCTCCACTACAATCTTGATGTCATCATCTCAGTGGGCTATCGTGTTAGATCCCATAGAGGTACTCAATTTCGTATATGGGCAACAGCTCGATTGAAGGAGTATCTCATCAAAGGGTTTACACTGGATGATGAGCGATTGAAGAGGCTAGGTGGTGGGAATTATTTCGATGAACTTCTTTCTCGAATTCGAGATATTCGATCATCGGAGAAGGTCTTTTGGCGTAAGGTTTTAGATATCTATGCAACCAGTATCGACTATGATCCTAACATCGAGAGCTCAAAGAAGTTTTTTCGAATTTTGCAAAACAAGATGCATTGGGCAGCCCATGGCCATACAGCTGCGGAAATCATTTACAAAAGAGCCGATAGCACTAAGAAGCATATGGGGCTTACCTCTTGGTCTGGAAAGGGCTTAAGCAAGGCAGATGCAGAGATCGCTAAAAATTACTTAAGCGAAAAGGAGTTGGGTATCCTAAATAGGCTTGTCTCAATGTATTTGGATTTTGCTGAACTCCAGGCTTTACATAGAAGTCCGATGTACATGAAGGATTGGATTGTTAAGTTGGATGATTTTTTGCGGGTGGCCACTCCAAGAGAGATCCTTTCACATGCGGGCAAGGTAAGTCACAAGATTGCCCTTGATAAGGCTCGCCTAGAGTACCAAAAATACCAAGAGCTGTTGAAAGACGGAGATATATCCTCCTTAGTGGAGCAGCATTTTCAGCAGGTGATTCAAGAAGTAAAAAAGATCGAGACAGATGAATCTGAAACACGCCCCAATGAATTGTCGCAGCGTTGATACGACAATTGATCTTTAGCAAGGCACTTGCTCTTGATTGGAAAGATCAGCTTCTACGCAATCCATCCATTTGTTAAATAGGAAGTGCTCAAAAGAGCATGCTTTTTCAGCGTATTTTGATCCCGAAGGTAAGTTTGCAATCCCTTCTTGCATTTCACGTAGATGCTCTTCTTCTAAAATGATGGATTTTACATACACCCTTGTTAGCAACGGTTGTAAAAATGATCCACATCAGCATTCACGACCTCAACTACGAGATAAAAGTGTTTTGCGCGACGCGGTTTAATTGTGAGAGTCTCTGGGACTCAAATTTTAAAACAGACGAGCGCGCTATTGCACCTAAGCGCCGCCTGGGGAGAAGCTGAAGATGGAAAATGCAGGACGGAAGAGGAGGGATTCGAACCCCCGGACCCTTTCAGGTCTTCTGTTTTCAAGTCCGAAGTCTTACCTCAACTCTCAACAAATGACAGTAACCAACAGTAGACTTTCCCTCTAGGAAAGATGGAGTCGATCCATGTCTACAACTGTTGATTGCTGCCTTTTACGGCCCGTTAGTGTGCAGAAAATGTGCAGAATTTGCAAGTGAAATGTCTTTGATCGTAAAGGAATTCTTCAGGCAGCTAACTGTCGGCACCTAAAAGGGATTTTTGATCTCTTCATGTCAGCGGCTCTCTACAGCTCAGCTCTTCATTTACGACAACTTGTCCATCTCAATAAAGACAATATTGATTTTGGCCACATCGAGATCTCAATTCATGGAAAATGGAACTATAATCGGAAGATTCCAGTCGCCAGAAAAGTTGGGGAAGTTGAAATTATTTTTCTTGTTTCGGTGAATGAAAAAAATAAGTTATGATGTTACCAATAATCACTATCTATATTTCGTCTTTTCCTTTTTCTGGGAGTTTAAATGGAGTCCAAATAATGATAAGAACGGTGATCTTTGGTGTCGGCTATATCGGGGGCGCACTTCTGAAATATTGGAAGAGAGAAGGTAAACGCAGCCTGATTGCCACCACTACATCCGTCGAAAAGCTACAGGCATTTAAACAGCAAGCTGATGCTGTTATACTAGCACGAGGCGATGATGAAGAGACTGTAAGAAAAGCTCTTAAATCTGTCGAAGAAATTGTGATCGCCATTGCGCCGAGTAAGGGGAACTCTTATAAAGAGACATATTTGGAAACCGCAAAAACATTCAGCACTGTTCTGGCTCACAACAATTCCCTTAAACATCTGGTTTACCTAAGTAGCACTTCTGTCTACGGAGACAGAAATGGTGAGTGGGTAACTGAAGAAACGGATCTCGAACCAAAATCAGAAAATAGCAGGACGTTGTGTGATACTGAGGCTTTGTACCTTCAACAAGCCTCACGCAACTTACTTGTTACCGTTTTACGCCTTGGGGGCATCTACGGCCCTAGTAGAAGCTACTACTCTAGAGTAAAACGGCTTGTAGGAGCCCCTCTCCCTGGTAACGGAAATGCCTTTTGCAACTGGGTTCATCAGGAAGACGTGGTTCGTGCTATCGATTGGGTTCTGAAGAATCAACTTTCAGGAGTGTATAATATTTGCAGTGATGATCATCCCTCAAAGAAAGAACTCTATGATTTAATTGCTGCGGAAATAAAGGCACCACAGGTCACATGGGACCCAACTACGATTGGTGCGCATGCTGGAAATCGAAAAGTCTCGAATGAAAAGATTAGGGGAACGGGTTTTGCTTTTCTACATAGCTGTAGCGGGCCATTGGAGTGGTTACATGACCCTAACTCGGAATAAACTGGTCAGCTTCATTTTACATCAATCTGAATTTCGTTTCTGCGCATAAACCAAAGGGAAAATGGTGGGTTGTAGCGGGCCCAGACGGGTGAAGACACAGGAGTGAGGTTTTCTTTCTTTATCCAGTCTTGTAGTTGTTCAAGGTGCTCTTCATAATTGGTGGTTGACCAAGTTCCACTATACTGAATGACAGCAACTTTTTTTGCAGGTATCTCCTGAATTTTGAGCCTGGGATCTGTGGGTTTTGGCAAGGTCTTTAAAGTCCATTCAGAGGGCATGACAAAGGCTACACGATATGTGTCACCGTTGCTTTCTTGAATTACCGGAGCGGTCATTTTGATTTTTACACCTTCTGGCTCTTGTGTAACGGGCGCAGTCATATTAATCTCCTGCTGACTCAAATTCTTTCCCGAAATATAGTCAAAAAGGATTGGAAATGCTTCGCTACCAGCTTCTTCGAAACTGCTATCGACGGTGACAGAAGCTTCAAGATGGCCTTCATAATAACGGATTTCAAATGGAGGATCGCTGTTGATTAATTCGTACTGAGGTTCCTCATATGATTGAGAGCAGGCTGTAAACATGGCTAACAAAACAGCGTAGATTGGGAATGTCTTTTTCATCGGGATTTTCCTAGTAGGTGTTTTAATGCAGATGACAGATCAGGATAGTAGAAGGGCAGTCCAGCCTCCTCTAATTTTGTTGGCTTAGCACCTATACTAGAAAGCGTGGTAGCCTCTGCCATTTCCCCAAATAGAAGCTTGGCCAAGAAAGCAGGAAAAGGAAAAATGCAGGGGCGATTAAGAACAGATGCTAGCGTTTTTGAAAATTCAAGATTGGTTGCCAGGTGAGGAGCACATAGATTAACCGGTCCATCGATGGATGGAGCCAGTAGGAGTCGGTAGAGCTGGTAGACGAGATCATCAATAGAAATCCAGCTCATAAGCTGATTTCCTGATCCCATTTTAAAAGGGAATAACATCTTGTTAAGAGCTCCCCCTTTTGGGGTAAGCACAACACCGAATCTTGGAGTAACGAGTCGGCCCTTTTTAAAACGTCTTGCCTCTGCCTCCCACTTCTTGCAAACCTGAGCAAGAAAGTCATTGCCAGGTTCTACTGCTTCATTTGCAACGATATTGCTTTTTATCCCATAGTATCCCACAGCGGAGGTGGAAATTAAAACTTTCGGAGGAGACTTTAAACTGTTTAAGGCTTCAACCAAAAAGGCGGTGCCACGAACTCGACTCTCTTCAATCCTCTTTTTTTTCTCATTTGTCCATCTTCCTGAACCGATGTTTTCACCAGCAAGATGAATGACTGCGTCAACCCCTTCCAGCTTCTCAGCTTCAATCTTACCTGCATTGATATTCCATAGTATTTCATCTTCTTTTGGCTCTTTACGAACAAGAGGAAGTACCCTGTGTCCTGCGCTACGCAAAAACGCAGTGAGCTCCGATCCAACAAGACCAGATGCTCCCGTGATTGCAATAGTTAAGGGGGGGGTAGGAATGCTATTTTGCACTTCAAGATCGTGACGAAGTACCGTATGGCGGTAATGAAAAAGCTGTTCGATGGAGCGCTTGGCGATTCCGGCACCTAAACAGAAGCGTACCTGATACTCAATTTTATCCTCTAAATACGACTCCTTCTCATTTTTGGGAATCATTCTGTGGTGATGGATCCATTTTGCAAAGGGGCCACTGACCTGAATATCGCAGAACTCCATTCCAGCTGTGTATTCGCTATGACGAGCTATCCAGGTAACAGGAATAGGTCCTATATGGGTTTTCAAGTGAACTTCGGACCCTGGCTTTAATCCAATATCTTTGCGTAACACGGTTACCTTGTTCCAGGGAGGAGTTAGTCTCTCAAGAGCACAGGGGTTTTCATGCCAAGAAAAAAGCTGCTCAGCAGAAACTGGCATCTCCGATTTTTTTATGAATTTTGGCATCGTTCTCTTCCTATGTGTTAAGATCTTAAGGATTGCCTGATTAGTTCACTCAAAATTTGGCATCTTATGCTCATCAAACTCGCCTACTTTCGTAGCAAAAGTCCACTGATAACCTTCGGGATCCTCAATCTTCGCAATACGATCTCTGATCTTGCAACCTTTTTGTAGACACTTCAAACACAGACTTTTTCTCTTAACTGGTTTGCCCAATACTCTTCTTCAAATTCCTCTGGGGACGCGTAACCCAGCGTAGAATGAAGTCTCCTCCTATTATAAAAACTTTCTATATATTCAAATATGCTTCTCCTTGCCTCAAGCTTTGACATAACTCGTTTATCACGCCTCCTTAGTTCAGGCTCATACCGATGATTCCAGTAGATCGCATTGATAGAAACTTCTGATGCAAGCTGCTCTAGAACTTCCATTGTCGAGCCCGCACGAATGATTAGGCGACTTCCGAGTTCCTTATATCGTCTGCTTAGTTCTTGCAAGGAATGGTGTAACCACCAATTAGATGCTGCTCCAGGAGCCCATCTGCCTTCTTCTTTAGGGCTATGGATATAGAGAGGTAAAACCTTGCCAATTGTGTCCCAATATGTCCACTTGGGTTCTGAAGCAAGAAAAGAAAGAACTATTGGTGTCACTAGTAGCGCCACTGATAGTGCTTGAGCCTGAAAGAAAATGAAGTACTTCCAGTTCAGTCCACTTTTCCATTGTGAAGACAATTCAACATAGCGTTGATCTTTTTGGCCTTTCCTCATACGCATGACCAGTAAGGTGACTAGGCGTACGCTCCAAAAAGCCACACAGAAAAATAGAACCCATTGCCGGAACCCTCCAGCTGAAACATGATGAAACATCCACCAAGTGGAACAGCCAATGCTGGCAGTCCACCCGATATCAACCACTGCAAGTTCCTTATTATAGAGGTAAGAAAGCCACAGTATCAGCATAATAGAGGCCGCAATTAACCATCCGATGAAAAAAAGAGTTAGTAAATTACTTAGGGTCATTTGTCCCCCTCAGCATGTTGGATAATACCACGGGCCAATCCGACAAATACAAACCAATGAAAGGGATGAATGCTATACCAGTAGAGGCGCCCAAGGAGACCATTTGGCCTAAAGGTTGCTTTTTGTCTGAGTACCCCTCCCTTACCATTTTCATTTGCTATGACTTCAAACTCAAGCCACGCTTCTCCAGGAAGGCGCATCTCAGCATATAGCAAAAGCCTTTGGCCTTTTTCGTTGGCCAGAAGAACTCGCCAAAAATCGAGTGCATCTCCATTTCGCAAGCGAGTTGGATGCGTCCTTCCACGCCTTAGTCCCGTTCCCCCAAAAAGGCGATCAATGAGCCCTCTTAAGGCCCACGCCCAGTTCATGTAATACCAGCCACGATCACCGCCAATTTCCCAAACAGCTTCCCTAACCCTGTTGGATTCACATTCAAACGGAACCTCCTGCACATCGGTCAAACATCCAAATTCTGGAACCTGTACATACTCTAGAAGGTTCGGGTTTAAATCACTCATCACCATCGAATCTTTCCAGGAAGAGATGACTGCATTTTCTTCAATTTTCGCAAAAGTACGACGCAATGCCTCCTCAAAATGAAAGCAGGTTTTTGGTATGATTTGTCTAATGCGCTGATCTTGACACACCGCATTATTCTTTAGGCTTTCGACCAAGGCTTTTGCTAGGGAAAAATTTGTACTGGTAACAAAATAGAGCCAGTAACTTGAAAGTCGTGGTGTCAATACTGGAACAGTGATTATATACCTTCGCAACCTACGCATTTTGGCAAATCGCATAAGCACTGCCCGGTAGCTCATCACATCAGGACCACCGATATCAAATGTGTCATTTAGGCATTCTGGATGATCGATAACAGAAACTAGATACTCCAACACATCGTAGATTCCAATAGGCTGGACTTTATTTTTCACCCACCTAGGAGCCACCATGATTGGAAGTTTTTCAACAAGATCGCGCATGATTTCAAAGGAAGCACTACCAGAGCCTAAGATGATGCCTGCTCTAAGAGTTGTTATAGGAGTTTCTCCCGAACGAAGAATGTCTTCTACACGTTTACGTGACAGCAGGTGAGGTGAGAGATTCTCATCACTAATTAGGCCACTCAGGTAAATGACCTGTCGAACAGCTCTCGGCTCAATGAGTCTAAGAAAGTTCTTTGCCGTTGTCTCCTCTAGGTTACCGAAATGCGTATCTGTTTGGGTCATCGAGTGAACAAGGTAATAAGCTATATCGATATCGGCTGGCACCGCTCTGATTCTCTTATACTCACGCAAGTCGCCTTCTACAACATGAACATGATCGTGGCAGTGTTGCGGTATCGATAGACGCCTCGCGCTTCTTACAAGAGCCACTACTTCATGCCCCGCTTCTACGAGAAGTGGCAACAATCGTTGTCCAATGTAACCATTTGCACCCGTAAGGAGAATCTTCATTTTGCCCTTTTGCTTCAGGGTTGCAAGCAAATCCTTTAAAACATCAATGTAGCGTGTTACGAAGAAATTTTACAGCCCTATGTTCTGAATAGTCTATGCAAAAAAAAATTAACGTTTTATTTTTTAATCATCAAAAATAAGCAACATTTAAAATTAAACGAAGTTTTGCTTTATGATAGACCAGGTGGCTACACTTCAAATATTTTCCACTCTATTTCTAAGCGGACTCATTTGGTTCGTCCAACTTGTGCATTATCCTCTGAACATGTTAAGGAAGCCTTGGAACAGATAATACGTGCTAATTTCAGGAAATCGAGGTAGGTGAACAGAGGAAGATTGTGAATATTTGTAAGGAATTGAGCAAAATGCCGGAACGGATTAATCAAGCGATAAGTACTATGGCCTCTATGGCAAATTGCACCAGATAGAAAAGCTTTAAGATTTAGAGAGTCCAGAATATGTAGTCGCTTTAGTTCAGGGTACGACGTCAAAAGAACCTGAAATCCGTGATCCAACAAAAAACCGTTCATCCGGTCCGTTTTAACACGACCTCCTAAGGTATCTGTACGCTCTAAAATGGTAACCGACCCTCCAAGCTTCTCGACCTCCAGAGACGCAGCAAGACCGGATAAGCCTGCACCAATAACTATGATATGTGGTCTATTATCGCTCTTCAATTGGGTTCCCCATGCTAGTTCATAAGCCAAATGCTAAAGTTGAGAGTTGTAGCATACATTACCCACAGCAAGTAGGGAATCAGCAATTTTACTGCCAAATTAGAGTAGGGGAGAAAGACATAAATATTCCAGCTGATTCCACATAAAAGTAGGAGAATGTTAATGAGTCCTAGTAGGGGGGATTGCAAGTAAAAAAATGAAATTGACCAGGTAAAGTTCAGCAACATTTGCCCAAAAAATGCAAAAAATACTCTGGGGGTATACGCTTTTTCGTTGCAGAGGATTAGCCAGAAAGATATTCCAATCATCGTGTATAAGACTGTCCAGACTAGAGGAAAAGCGAGGTTTGGCGGGTTCCAAAATGGTTTTTCAAGCTCCATATACCATGAACCAACAGAGCTTCGTGTAAAAATAGAGGCACCCCACTCCAACCCGTAACAAAACAAAAGCGAAAAAATTAGCAGTATTGTATTTTTGTATCTATACATCCGTCATTCCTCAGCAAAAAAAACATTTCCGATTTTTGAGCTGATATGAGAGCATATCTTGTTATGGAAGAGCTGACTACAGAAAATTTAGACA
>JAUIKQ010000103.1 GCA_030430655.1 Chlamydiia bacterium | reverse complement strand
AGGTTTGTAGGTAGCTGCTATAAATGTTTTGCAGGGTATAGGCAATGCTCTCAGTGGAAGAATAAGGAGCCGCTGATTTTTCACCCGGCAAAGTCGGCGTGGCGCTAATAGGAAAAAGCATCGCTGTAGGATCGGTTTCAGGGCTAGCGCCTGCTTTTTTTGCGCTCGGGCTCTGAACCACAACACAAGACACGCCATTGACGGTGATCATTTTTTCTGAAACAGGCTGAAGGTTGGGGTGAGGGGGCGGAGGCGTTGGAGGTTTCGGACTAGAAGAGGGCACTAAGGGATAGTAGTTGTTTAAGGCATTGCTCGTTGGCTGGTATATCGAGTTGAGAGAAATTTTGTTATTTACAGGGTTGGGACTCCACGCAAAACCTTGGCCTTTTGGGGGAGGATTGTTCAATATAGAGAGCAGCGCACTGGCCTTGGTCTTCCAGTCTTTTTGGTAAGTAGGAGAGCTTTTGTTGTCTTCGCAAAAAGTCGCTGCTTTACTGAGCAGCCCAAGGACAGTTGTGATGTTTTTAATTACCGTGTCACTGGCAATATCTTTTGGATTCACAGGATACTGTTTTTCTAAAGCAGCCACTTTTGTTTTCCATGCTGCAGGTCCATTGATCATGTTGTTAATTTGCGCAGTGGTATAAGGAGGATTGGGTTGCTTGCTTGGCGCTTTTGGGATTTGGCTCGCAAACCACGCAGCAGCAGCGCTTTCTAGATTTTTTTGATTAGTAGTGGAGGCGGCAGCGCTTACCTTTGTTGTTTGCACGGCCTGAGCTAGGCGAGGCTGAACAGGGCTGACTTCACCAACGGGGATGAGTTGGTTTGAAGGGATGTGTAGCGCCTGCTGCTCTTTTTGGTAGGCATCTGTGAGTCCAAGGTGAATCGCAAAGGCTTTTATTGTGGGTTCTAATTGCGTTTCGGTAACATACTTTTTTGAGAGGAGGAAGCTTCCCAGGTCTTGGAAGGTGCTATGTAATTTTTTGAAAATTGGATCTGTCTGCTTTTTAATCGCTGCAGGGGAAAGCGATGGGTTGTCAAGGACCGTATTCAATTCGCTTACATAATGGTTGATGCTATCAATATAGTCTTTCCCTTCCCCGCCGCTTTGAATTAACTTTTTTGTAAGCGCGTCTGCAAGGGCTTTACTTGACTTTAACGCATCGCTTTGGGGTGAGTCGTCAA
This sequence comes from Chlamydiia bacterium, assembly GCA_030430655.1. Classification (GTDB taxonomy): domain Bacteria; phylum Chlamydiota; class Chlamydiia; order Chlamydiales; family Simkaniaceae; genus JAUIKQ01. The sequence goes on along the minus strand of JAUIKQ010000103.1, from coordinate 2,203 downwards.
TGGAAACGTTTTTCTGCCCCGTCTGCCCTAAAATATAGCCATTGATATCCATGTTCCCTCACAAAATTCTACTGAATGAATAAATAACATAATAAAATTTTATTTTCATAATAAAATTTGTAACTTGTTTGTTTTCAAAGAGTTAAATTATTACAACTGGTAGACGCTCTTATGAATGAAATCAGAGCTGCCCCATGAGGAGGGCAGCTGGGCTCTTTTATAGAAAAAGGAATGGAAAGTCGATATTGCTCTAGCCGTGCATTGCAAAGAAACCGGTGTTTTTATGCTTTTTAAGCAAGAGAGTTAATCGATCGCTCTTAGCTTCTCTCGGACCTGCTCGATTTGCTTTTCTGCTACTTTTTTGTTTCCTTTTGCTTGATCCACAAGGTCGGAAGGCGCATTTTTTATAAACTCGGGGTTGCCCAGCTGTTTTTCTAATTTTTGCATTTGATTTTCTAGTTTTCCAAGCAGCTTTTGTAGCCGACTTTTTTCTTGGCCTAGTAAAGACTTAGGAAGCGCTAGGGTAAGCTCGTACCCTTCTCCTATCGCAGTAGAGGAAAGGGGAGAGGGCTTGTCTGTAAAACGGATATCAGCAATAGGAACTAAAGCAGATAAGATGGCTTGGTTTTTTTTGATAAAGTTGGCATCGCTGCCACGTACCTCTAAAATAGAAGCGGTACTTGGCGGTATTTGCATCTCTGCCCTTAGATTGCGTATTGCAACTACCATTTCTTGTATTTTTGCAAATGCTGCCTCTGCTCCCGCAGAAATAGCATTTTTATCAAAAACCGTTGGATAGGGCGCTGTAGCCATGACATCTGCTTGCAAGACTTTTATGATGAAAGCAGTGTAAGGATCCTTCGATTCAAAATTAGAGAGCTTAAAGCGCGCTTTAATGTGTGAAAACACTTCTTCTGTAATAAATGGAGCTATGGGATGAAGCAAAAGCAGCGAGCAAAGGCATGCTATAAACAGCAAGCGCTGCTTATTGCGACGTAGCTCCTTATCTGTTTTATCAAATAAGACAGGCTTTGTAATTTCCAGGTAGTAAGCGCAGAGTTCATTCCAAAAAAAGTGGTACCCTGCCTTCGCAAGTTTATCAAATTTATATTGTTCAAGACAGGCATTTATATCGTAAATAGTTTGATTTAAGCGAGAAAGGAGCCACTTGTCCTCGAGCTTTAAAAGGTTTGGATCGATCCCTCTTAACAGCTCTTCTTCCTCGATGTCTAAGTTGAGTAATAAAAACCGAGAGCCGTTCCATATCTTATTGGCAAAATTTTTAAACTCTTCAAAACAGCGTCTGTCTAAATCGATCTGACGGGACAAAGTGGTACTAAAGCAAAGCGCCATACGAAGCGCATCTGTTCCGTATAGATCAATAATTTCCAGAGGATCAATCACATTTCCTTTTGACTTTGACATTTTTTCCCATTTCGAATGGACGTCTTTAGGTACTTTTCCCAGATCAAAAGCGGTTTTTTCTTCTTTTGAAGCGTAGAGGACTTGTCCTCGCTCCTCTCTCCAGTAGGACTTTCCATAAATCAGCCCATGCAAAAACACTTCTTTAAAAGGGGGGTTGCCTGTCACATATTCTCCCATCAAGATCATGCGCGCTACCCAAAAAAACAGAATATCATGTCCTGTAATCAATGTGCTTTGTGGATAAAACTTGTGAAAGTCTTGAGAATTTGGCCAATTTAGTGTGCTAAAAGGCCACAGAGCAGAAGAAAACCATGTGTCCAAAACATCAGGATCTTGCTTCCACTTTTCCGGCGCTTTTTGCACCTGTTCCGGCACGCCTTCTTCTGCATAGCAGAGGATGTCGTGACCATTTTCGTGGTACCAAATAGGAATACGGTGTCCCCACCAAAGCTGCCGAGAGATACACCAGTCTTTTAGGTTATCAATCCAATGAAAATAGGTGCTTTCAAAATGAGGAGGTACAATCTTAATTACTGAATTTTTGACCGTTTCTTTGAGGTAGTGTTTAAACTTGGTAGCTTTGACAAACCACTGTTTGGAAAGATAAGGCTCAATGACTGCTTTTGACCTATAAGAAACACCCACTCGATGCACGTAAGGCTCAATTTTTTCTACAAGGTCAAGAAGCTCCATTTTTTTGACCACAGCAGAGCGCGCCTCTAGCATGGTCATGCCTTCAAATTCACCCCCTTTTTCATTTATTTTTCCATCAGGCGTC
>JAUIKQ010000021.1 GCA_030430655.1 Chlamydiia bacterium | reverse complement strand
ATGAGACTAGAGGCTTCTTTTTTTGAATAAAAGAAACCAATAGGCTTTCTAACAAAATATTTTCTATTTTTTAAACGGTCATGATAGTACATGCGAATGTGATTAACATAATACACTTTATTCATGTGCATGATCTCCATTTTTTTTAATATACTAAACTCTGATCCTGGTCCTGTCTTATGCTTTCTCTTCCCATATCTTTTGTCTAACAAACGCCTTGCAAAGTCTTTTCCTGATTCACCTTTATACGGCTTTTCTCCTTCCGCCCAACTTGGTCGTTCTTTAGACCCTTCTTTCTTAGATGCATTTGGCTTTGATTTTTTGTGCTCCTTATTTACCAGGTTTACCCTGATCGTAGCGAAGTTTTTCCCCTGTTTTTACGTTCTCAGAAGCTTGATGTCCCGCCTTTACAGCATTTGGATGGATAGTTCCTATCCAATCTGGCCTGATATCTTTAGCCGCGTAGTTGGATGATAACCATGACGTGCACACGTTTTTGCTCCACTCTCAGGAATAGAGGTTTCAATTGATACAAGGTATATTAAGTTAGTCAGTGGGGAGGTCCAAAACATTTTCCCAGCGAATTTTTTCAGCGGTTATGTTAATGAAGGAAAAGTCTGAGTCTCTTGGTTTGGGAGGATAATTTTTCCACTCAATACCCAAAATGACGTTATGATCGTAAACTTCAAAGTCTAAAATCTCGCCATTATCATGTGTTTTTTTTAAAATGCCAGTGAAGGGCTTTCTATTGATCGTAATTTCTTTTACTCCTTCTATGTAGAGCTTTCCTTTAATGTTCTTGTCGTCTAGAGGAGGCATATCTTCCAACATGTGCTCTGGAATTATGTCAGCGCTTATCATTGAGACTTCAATACTGGTTCCTTGATGGTTAAATTCGAGTAAAGTGCCGTCATGAAAGAAGCCTTGATATTTTGAAATATCCATGTACTAACTCCTATGAGGGATACAAATGCGAATCAGAGTGGCCATCGGGAACCGGATTATCTTCTGCATCTGCGTACCTATCAGATCCGGATCCTCTAGCAGCTCATCTGGCTCAGGCAATCGTTCATCAACTAAGGGATTCAGGATCATCTTTAAGCGCTGCTACCTGCCCTGGGGGGGGAGAGGGAGATCTCCTCTTCGTCTGATCTTCTGTCTCGAGGAAAAGCAGACGCTACGCATAAACAACAAACGAGAGAAAAAATAAAACGCCGCATTTTACCTCCCTTTTTGGAAAAACTCTTTCCATGTAAAGGCAGGATGATATCAAAAAATATTCTTTTTTTGTAAAGAAAAAATCAATTTTTTTCGGCTGAAGAAAAGCCTGGAGCGTTGCCTATGAAGTAGAGGTTTTCTGTCTTAATGCAATCAAGACCTAAGGCATCGAGCATTTGCAAAAGCGTGTGAATATCTTTTGACAGGCAATTGCTCTGGTGGAAAAAGCGTATGCGCCACTGCTCAATGCATACAGTTTCTGGCAATCCTTCGGGCCAGATTTTCACCCCTCGGTTGGTAATCCGCTCTAGGGAAAAAGGAGAGAAATCTTTCTTTTCTATTTTCTCAATTAAGGCTTTTGCAGAGCACGGATCGTATATAAAAATATCTACTCCTACGAGCTGGCGCTTGGTTTGCATCGAAAGTTGCGCTTTTGCGAAGGTGGAGGGCATCGCGCGCTCTGTAGGTTTTGCTACAGGCAAATGCTTTGGTTTTTTGTCGAGATTTTCACAAACAGCCTTTGCAAAATCATGAGTTGAGACCCTTGATTTACTGACATTTTCTTTATAAATGTCGTATGTATGGATACCCTCCTCAATTGTTTTTAGCCACGCGTTTAGTACGTTAGACGCAACAGTGTTGAGCCCCAAATATTGTAGCATCAAAATAGCGCCATGCAGCAATCCAGAGGGATTAGCCATATTTTTCCCAGCCCTTCGAGGAGCGGACCCATGAATGGCTTCAAACATCGCTCCGTGGGCACCAATATTTGCCGATCCTGCAAGGCCAACCGACCCACTAATTTGTGCTGCCACATCGGAAAGGATATCTCCGTAGAGGTTGGGCAGCACAACCACATCGAAAGCCTCTGGAGTATCGGCTAATTTAGCAGCTCCGATATCCACAATCCAGTGCTCATGCTCAATGTCTGGGTATTCTTTTGCTATACAGTCAAACACTTTGTGAAATAGCCCATCAGAGAATTTCATAATATTGTCTTTTGTAAAACAGCTCACTTTTTTCCGGTTAAATGCTTTAGCGTATTCGAAAGCATAGCGTATAATTTTTTCAGACCCTTCTTTAGAAATGAGCTTGATAGATTCACAGACATGAGGGGACTGTTGATATTCAATGCCGGCGTATAAATCTTCCTCATTTTCTCTGACAATTACTACATCCATTTTAGGATGTTTCGTAGAAATAAACGGAGCATAAGAGACGCAGGGACGAATATTGGCAAAGAGCCCAAGAGAAGTTCTTATAGTGACATTCAGACTTTTAAAACCTCCCCCCTGTGGGGTCGTAATAGGTGCTTTTAAAAAAGCTTGTGTTTTTCGAAGCGTTTCCCAGGTTGCTGGCTCAATTCCTGTTGTATGCCCTTGAAGGTAGACTCGCTCTCCAATTTCCACTTCATGAATATCGAGCGGGGCGTTTGCTTTTCGCAAAATAGCCAAGGTGGCTTGCATGATTTCGGGGCCAATACCATCTCCATGCGCTACGGCAACAGGAATCTGTTTCATATAGAACCTTGAGGTTTATATTTATTACGTTTCTTTTATACTACTTGTAACTTCCGTGCAAGGCAATTACATGATTCAGGAACTTTTCCAAAGGCAGCAAAAACAGATTGAATATTTTTTTACCCATATTGATCAAGCGTGTGTAGATAGCACGATCCACCAGCTGTTTCAGTGCGTCGGTGCTTTATTTTTTGTAGGCGTTGGAAAAAGTGGCTTGATTGCTAAAAAACTGGCGGCAACGTTTGCAGCGACAGGAACAAAGGCGTACTATCTATCTCCTTTAGATGCACTGCATGGAGATATTGGACGGGTTACAAGCGAAGACTGCGTTATTTTTTTAAGTAAAAGTGGCAATACAGAAGAGCTATTAGCGCTTTGCACTCCTATAATGGAGAGGGGAGCCAGATTGATGGCCTTTGTTTCTTCTAAGCATTCTCCTTTAGAAAAAAGGGCACATCATACACTGCACCTTCCCATCTTGGAGGAGCTATGCCCTTTTAACCTTATGCCGACCACTTCTACTGCCATTCAGCTGCTTTGCGGGAATATCATTGCCGTTGCGCTGATGCATAAAAAAGGCTTTACCAAAGATCGGTACGCTGCCAACCATCCGGCTGGAACCATTGGAAAAAAAGCCACAGTTAAAGTAGGCGATCTTATGCTTTGTGGTGATAGGTTACCGTTATGTTCTTTTGATTGTTATCTCAAAGACGTGTTGGTTGAGCTTTCTCAAAAGCAATGTGGATGTTTGTTAATAACCAAAAATGGCAGAAACCTTTGTGGTATTTTTACCGATGGAGATCTTCGCCGTGTATTGCAGGAACATGGTAAAGATGCTTTGGGTGAACCCATCGCAAAACATATGACCTGTTTTTATCTGTCCACTACCTCTGACACTTTAGCCGTTGATGCCTTAGCATTAATGCACAAAAAGCAGTGGGTTACGGTACTACCTGTTGTGGATGATCACAACCTTGTAGGGTTGATTCGTATGCATGATATAGTAAATGCCGGCATTTGAGTCTTCTCTGGAGAAAAAGGGAAACTATTTGATTTTCATGAGGCAGTTTTGATAAAATGCCTCGGAATAATTTACAAAAGGGCAGCTTGGTGTAAAAAATCTGTTCCTTTGTTCTAATTCCAAAAAAGTATTAGTATGGGTTTATGTGCAATTTTTTCCTAGGTGAGCACGATGCAGGGCTATGACTTTCTCCAATATCTGCTATTAGCCGTTTTTATAGTTGGCTATCTTGCCATTATTTTAGAGTTCCATATTAAGGTCAACAAGACAGCGGTTGCACTTGTTCTGTCGGTGATTTGTTGGCTGATTTATTTTGGCAAATTTTCTGGAGATGGCCAAGCCAGTGTGGGTGTACTTACAAGTAAGCTTGGAAACGTATCTCAGATTTTATTCTTTCTGCTTGGAGCTATGACTTTAGTTGAGCTGATCGATTCGCATAAAGGGTTTAATACAGTCATCTATCGCTTAAACATTCATTCTAAGAAGAAAATGTTATGGATTGTGTCCTTTGTTACCTTTCTTCTTTCTGCTGTTTTGGACAATTTGACCACGACTTTGCTTATGATTTCGTTGCTTAGGAAATTGGTTCCAAAGCGAAAAGAGCGGTTTGTGCTCTTATGCATGGTCATTGTAGCGGCGAACAGTGGGGGGGCTTGGACGCCTATTGGTGACGTAACCACGACAATGCTTTGGATTAACGGGCAGCTTTCGACGTTAAAAGTAGTGAAGGAGATCTTTCTTCCAAGTTTGGTTTCTATGCTCGTTCCTCTCCTTTGGTTTACATGCTTTACGAGTGGCAGTCATTCGCTGACCAAAAGAGATTTTCAAGAAGAGGCGCTGGAGCCTGGTGCAAAACTTGTCTTTTTTTTAGGAATTATTTGCTTTCTTTTAGTTCCCGTATTCAAATGGTGGGCGGGTCTTCCTCCCTTTATGGGGATGCTTCTTTCCCTAGCGATTCTGTGGCTTGTTACCGATTTAATGCATCACAAACATGAGCATAGATCGCACCTGAGAGTTCCTTTTATTCTGACAAAAATTGACGTTGCAAGTATTTTGTTTTTTTTAGGCATTATCTTAAGCGTTGACGCTATTGAAGCAATGGGACTGCTGAAGCGAGCGTCGCAGTTTTTGAATGTGCACGTGCATTCGCCTGCTATCTTGGCTACAATGATTGGGGTTCTCTCTGCTATTGTGGACAACGTGCCTTTAGTGGCTGCTGCAATGGGGATGTATAAAATAGAGACCTTTCCGATGGACTCTCCATTATGGTTAATGATTGCTTATGCTGCTGGGACAGGGGGAAGTATTTTACTAATAGGATCTGCTGCTGGAGTTGCGATGATGGGGCTTGAAAAAATTGATTTTTTAGGGTATTTCCGCAAAATGACACTTCCCGTTTTCATCGGTTATCTTCTCGGGCTTGGGGTTTATTTATCTATGAGCAATTAACCCTTGCTTGCTTAATATAGAATGCAACTGTAAAATGGCCTGCCAAGTAGCTTATTTAATTGGAGGTTTGTAGTGATTACTCAGATAAAGGCGGTGAGCATTCCCGTTAAAGACCAGGAGCGTGCTATTAAATTTTATACTGAAAAACTTGGGTTTGAGACAGTAGTCGATGCGGATTTTGGTGAGCAGCAGCGATGGATTGAGATGCAACTTGGAAAAGATGCAGCGACTCGTATTGTGTTATTTACCCCAGAAGAGCATCGAGATCGGGTAGGGACGTTTTCTCACTGCATGCTTTACGCAGAAGATGTGGAAGGCACCTACGAGACGCTGGGAAAAAAAGGAGTGGAGTTTGCTTCTTCTCTAATGAAAGAGTCTTGGGGGACTTTTTTTATGATGAAAGACTCTGAAGGCAACACATTTTGTGTCTCTAATGGGTAGTTGTTGCTTCACTGCTTGACTTATTTTCCGGGCCGGCTTTTTTCGTCGGCGCTTCGCTTTTTTCAGAGGGTTTTTCCGCTTTACCCTTTTTACCCTTGTGTGAGGGGGGATAGAGCGCTCCTGGATCGATTAGCGTTTGTAGCAGCGATTTTGGGAGGCTGAAGATCGCTTTTAGCCCTTTAATGATGAAAGCAGAGTTCACGACATGCTGGATGATGATATTAGATATTTCTTTGGTTGGCACCCCTTTTTTGGTATCAATATTTTTGAATTCTAGTTTCTTTATTGGGGAAAAATCTTCTTGAGCGTCGCTGTTTTGTATAAGGTGGATATGAATATTTTCTAGTAGCAGATCACGAACGATGGCGCTGCGTTTTATAGAAAGAAAGGAGCGCGTTTTTTTTTGGTCTTCGGAGCTTTGTTGAAAAATAGTGTGCCAGTTACTTTTTTCTCCTTTAGGGTCATACAGCTCGATATCGATAAAAAGGTTTTTCAGGACAACTTCACGAATAAGAATAGGGTCTTTTAAGTAAGACGTGAGTGGATTATTGACCTGAATGGACTCCACACGCAGAGCGATAGGGCGCAGCGCTTTTGGGGGATTATAGATGATAAGATTTGTGATCTGGATTGCTTTGCTGTTGACCTCTATTTTTCCAATGGTAATAGGGACACCAAGTTGACGAGACAGAAAAAGCTCGGTCAGATAAGAACGATAAGTCCACACGAAGTGCGCTGTGGAAGCGAGGAGGATCAACACCCAGAAGGTAATAAAGAGGAACTTTTTCACATTTTGTTGCAATAAAGATTAAGAAAAAGAGGGAGACAGCTCTTCTAGAAGAGCCGTCCCTCAAAACCTTAGAACGCCAAAAGCGAAGGTTAGTATCCCATGCCTCCGGGCATTGCAGGTGCCGGAGCAGATTTTTGGTCCTCATTCACTTCTTCTGTAATGATAGCTTCTGTTGTAAGGAGAAGCGAAGCGATAGAAGCGGCCAATTCAATGCTGCATCGGACAACTTTTGTAGGATCGATAATACCCTTTTCTAGCATATTGCCAAAAGTGTCTGTTTGCGCATCCCATCCATCATTTCCTTGCATACTAAGTACTTTTTGCACGATGATGGAGCCCTCGTGTCCAGCGTTTTCCGCAATTTGGCGAAGCGGATAGGCTAGAGCTTTGCGGATGATATCCACGCCCAGACGCTCATCTCCGTGAAGTGTAGAAGAGAGCTTTTCTAGGGCTGGCAAAGCACGGAGAAGGGCAACACCACCTCCAGGCACAATCCCTTCAGCTACTGCTGCTTGCGTTGCATGCAGTGCATCGTCGACGCGATCTTTTTTCTCTTTCATTGCGGTATCTGTGGCATCACCAACATGAATAAGTGCAACACCGTCAGATAGCTTTGCTAGGCGCTCTTGCAGTTTTTCACGATCGTAATCAGAGGTAGAGGCTTCAATTTGTCCACGCAAAAGCGACTTTCTTTCTTCTATCGCTTTTGAGTCTCCTTTACCTTCGATCAAAGTTGTCTCTTCTTTGTTCACGATGGCTTTTTTGACTTGGCCTAGCATATCGATAGTTGCATTTTCGAGTTTCAAGCCTGTCTCTTCCGTGATAAACTCTCCTCCCGTCAAAACAGCGATATCCTCCAAGATAGCTTTTCTGCGGTCACCAAATCCAGGTGCTTTTACTGCACAGACTTTCAATCCAGCGCGTAGTCTGTTCACGACAAGTGTTGCTAGAGCTTCTCCGTCCACATCTTCTGCGATAATAAGAAGTGGTTTGCCACTTTCAGCAACAGCTTGTAGTACAGGAAGGAAATCTTTCATTGCAGAAATTTTCTTTTCATAAATCAGCACGTAAGCATCTTCTAAGATGGCTTCTTGCGCGTCTGCATTTGTGACAAAGTAAGCGGATAGAAAGCCGCGATCAAATTTCATTCCTTCAACAGTTTCGAGAAAGGTTTCGAAGGTTTTTCCCTCTTCGATGGAGATTGTTCCGTCTTTTCCAACACGGTCCATTGCTTTTGCAATGATTTCTCCAATTTCTTTATCATTATTAGCAGAAATTGTTGCCACCTGAGCAATTTCTTGGTTACTCTCCACAGATTTGCTCATAGATTTGAGGTGGGTAGTGATAGTGTTAACCGCTTTGTCAATACCTCGCTTAATTTCCATAGGATTGCCGCCGGCTGTGACATTACGCAATCCTTCTGTGTAAATGGCTTCGGCCAGTACAGTAGCTGTAGTGGTACCATCTCCTGCTTTATCTGCAGTTTTGCTGGCCACTTCAATAACCATCTGCGCGCCCATGTTTTCGTGCTTATCTTCTAGCTCGATTTCCTTTGCAACGGTTACTCCATCCTTCGTTACTTGAGGTGGTCCATAAGACTTTTCGATGGCAACGTTACGCCCTTTGGGGCCTAAAGTGACCTTTACCGCAGAGGCTAGAGTCTTTACGCCGTCATGGATTTTCTTCCTCGCGTCTTCTCTAAACTTAATATCTTTTGGTGCCATAAATTACTCCTATAAATTTAAAATTATCTTTCGACAACTGCAATAATGTCGTCACTTTTAAAAACAACGTATTCCTCGTCATCCAGTGTGACTTCTTGGCCTGCATATCTATCGACAAGGACAATATCACCGACGTTGACAGGGATAGGAATAACTTTTCCATCATCTGCGACTTTTCCCTTACCAGTAGCCAAAATCCGCACCGTTTCTTGCTTCTTTTTGGCGCTATCAGGAAGGATAATTCCCCCTTTGGTCGTCTCTTCCGCCTCAAGGCGTTGCGCTACAACGCGGTCTCCCAAAGGTTTAATAGACAATTTTTTTTGTGTTCCTTGAGTCATATCTTTCTCCTTATATATTCTACCTATATGAAGAATGGTTTTCTGAGGATAATCATAGAGCATAAGGGGAATTTAAAGCAAGAGTTTTAGCACTACTTTCCTTTCAGTGCTAACATTTTTTCTGGCTTTGTTGAATCTTCCTATTCACCAAGGGGAGTTTGAGGTAACATGGTTGGCAAAATAGGAGGATTTAGGGGGAGAAGGGCGAGAAAAAACGTTGCTCTAAAATCGAATGATCCGTATTCAGGTGTCTGTGCATGTGTTGACTTTATATTTCTTTAAAAAAGGTTATGATGGCGAGGAAGAAGAGGGCTCGTAGCGCCTTCATTATTGTTAATGAAAAAGGTTTACACACAAGGCCAGCAACAGAGCTTGTGAAGTGCGCTTCTAATTATCGTTCTCACATCAGGCTTTTGTACCAGGATTTGATAGTCAATGCGAAGTCCTTGCTTGGTATTTTGATGTTGGCTGCTGCTAGGGGGGCTAAAATTCGTGTTGAGGCGGAAGGTTTTGATGCAGTGGAGGCGGTGGAGGCGATTGTTTTTCTTGCGAGGAATAGATTTAATGTCCGCTACTGACAAAAGAGGCTTGTCTTTATCAAATCGTCTCAAACCTTCTAGACAGGCGCGTTTACGGGGGTGATATCTTTATGGTCATATCAAAAAAATATTCCTACTTTTCAGGCAAAAAAACTGAAGGGTACTTTGAGACAGATTCAGGTGGGTCAGGCGTAAAATACTGGTATAAAAAAGAAGCAAGCCCGCTCGTGAAAAAATGCCATCCTACTAATCAAGATCTATTTCACCAGCGTTACTTTTACCCCTTTTGCTATTATAGCCATTACGACTATTCCCGCTTAAATGGCCTTGTGGACTGCTTTTTATATATCCTACAGGAGACTTCATCTCCCGAGAGCCCCCTCGCTTAAAAAGCCCATCCTTTATCTTGCACTTTTTGAGCTCCTCATTGAGATCAAATTTTGCTTCTTTTTCCATGTAAACACCCCTTTCTTTATCTATCCCGAAATAATATTTTTTATTTATGGCAGGATCAATTACAATTCCCCACTGAGGCTTGGGTTCGATGTTGAGTGCGTTGTTGTTGCAACGCTGATTAGGAGGATAGGTTGTTTAAAATTGGAGACTTTCTTGTTAGCGTTCCAGGTATGATGTGTGTGCTTGTGTTGAAGCTGTTCTTGGCATCCCTTTTTGTATGCTTGGGGGTTGAGCTTTTTGGCTCCAAGAAGCTGGTTGCCTTTTTTTCTTGGAAAAGGGTAGCCAGTATTTTCCTTCTTCTTATGGCTTTTTGGATTTTATATAGAGCATTGCATTTTCCTTAGCTAAAAAGGTAATGGCTTTCTTTAAGTATAAATGCAAGGTACAGAGATGGAAAATGTACGGAGTGGTCTTACAGCTTTTTGTAGACACTTTAAGCACAGATTTTGCCTCTTAAAAGATTGCTATCTTGTGTTTTTCAGAAAATTTTATTTCAAATAAAAAACAGCTAACCTATTCTGGATCCTTTCTCTGAGCAGGAGAGGTCTTGGCTAGATGTTTAAGCTGGTTTTAATCCCCATTTTCTCTGCTTTGCTTCTTACAGCGATGGCTTACAATTCTCGAGTAAAACTTGTAAGTCATTCAAAACTGATCCACAGCCGTCGTTTTTTTAAGTTTTTTTTTGGTTGGCTTTCCTTGTCCTATTTCGCAACTGTTGGTTTTTATCTGCCACAAGGGCAGTCAAACCTTCCTGAGGATGAAAACGTGACGAACAAAAAACAGGAGGAAAGGGTGGTAGCCATACCTGTTTTTTTATCGCTGGGTTTTTTAGGGGCCTTTCTGCTTTGCTCTCAAAGAAAATGCCCATCTCCTGTACAACCGCGCGTCTGGAGATATCATAGAACAAAAACAGTAGTTAGGTTTTGGGGTAGAGCGCTTTTGTTCATACCCTGCCTTGCGATTATGTCGGTGCTCCATTTTCGTGAAAAGAGTCCCTTTATTGTCTTTTCAATTTTGATTTTTACTTCTTATATCTTGTTTTCTACACTTACGATTAAGTTCTCATCTCTTAATTACAAAAAATTTAATTTCTTTAAAAAGAATGAAAAGTTGATAGCGATAAGTCCTTTGTTTTTTATTTTTCAATTGGTTTATGTGTTTAATAATAGCGCGGTTGAGAAATTTGTAGCGTCGCCTGTGCTAGGGGGAGTATTATCCATCATAGGCATTGTTTTATACCTATTTCCCTATGCAGATAGCAATGAAACCTGTTCCTCCACATGTTTTTCCCTTGTTAGCCTTCCGATTGTAATTAAATTAGTAGATGAGAAAGCTATCGATACACAAAAAATATACGATGTAATTTCCAAATATCTTCCTTTAAGTCGGATCTATCTTGAAAAGCTCTCGTTTGGTTTCAAGGAAACTGAATCAGAGATGATTGTGCTGAATTGGGAGGAATACAAAGAAGCAGAGTTGGAATCACAAAGGGCGTTTCTTTCCGGCACAATTGTTCATGAGATCCGTAGGAATTTTAATGGCTCCAATGGCTATCAGAGATTAGCAGTTGTAAACTTTGGAGACGTAGTTTTTGAGACTAAAGGGGAAGATAAAGCGCTCTTTCCCAAAGCGATTCCAATAGAGAACAAAAAAATTCTGAAACTTATTCGGTTAAAAGAGTCTATCCGGTTTAAAAACCTAAATCAATTTGTCAAAAAATTTGATAGTGTCTCTTAAACGGTTTGGCGGAATTGGTGGAATTTAAAGGGGGAAAAGACCATGCGCTTGTAAACTATTCCCCGAAAGTATCTGTTAAGCTGGTCAATCGTTTGAAAGGTGTATCCTCTTAGTGAGGAAAAGGAAGTTTCCAACCACTCAAGAGACTCTATGGGGTGGTCGCCTTTGCGCCTAGTTATTTTGCAGGAGCATGGAGGACCCTTAGAAATCATTCGGTGCTGTATCTTGCAGCAGGACTCTCCCATCAACTAGAGGCGCGATTCATCTCAGCTCTGAAGGACTAAGTCTCCTTGCGTTCCTAGGATAAAATTTTTTCCTTTGTCAATAAAAAGTTTTTCCTTTACCATTTCCCTCTATTAAAATGTTTCGTTTGAGGAAGGTATAGAATGAGATTGTTAAATCTATTGGTTCTAAGCTCTGCCATCCTCCACTATATAGGCGAAGAAAATGACAGCCTTCTAAGGTCAAGAGAAGGGGGTCTACCGAACATCTTCGCAAATGTTAGCACTTTTCAGGAAGGTTATATGGAAACAGAGGCTGACCTCATCGTGTCCGCTCCTGATTCACTTATTTTTTCTAGATTTTACAGTGGTGGTGACACTTTTGATATTGCCCAGTTTTGGGATTGGAGGTTTCATTTCCATTGCTCTTTGCCGATGCAGAAAGATCCAAAGAGGAAAGATAACGTGGCAGGCGAAAAACGATTTGGGTGCCTGCTTGCTTACACAAGCAGTCCCGAGGGAAGTATCTCTATAATTTTACAGGAGGTGAATCCATGATCTATTCAAAGAAAGATTTTTCACAAGACTTAAAAGCGCAATTAGACCTTGGGTATGAGCCAAAGAGCATTAGCGATTGGGCTCATCGGTTATACCTAAGGCATTGTGGTAGAATTGATACCGAATTAGAAGAAATAATGATGGAATTATTTACTTTAGGAGAAGGTCCTGAATTTGAAGTTCCTGAGTCACAATTGAGGGATCTAGTGGCATGGCTTGAGCAGCAATAATCAGTAGTTCGCTGCTTAGAAAGCTTTTCCGCGTCCTGATAGAGCCAAGGTCGTGGTCGGCGACAGCGCACTGATACAATAGTTCTGGAGAGGGGGTAAGGCACGAATAACGTCAGTAAACACAAAGACAAGAGTGCCTGTCTCCTCTTCAGAAAATCAGACTCACCTATCTTCTGCAGCTGGAGGTTTTGCTTCCTGTAGTTTTTCGGGTCAGGCTCTGCTGTGCGCTTTGCAAAAACAGCAAACAAAACTTCGATCGTTGGGGGATTCTTATAAAATATATACCTTTCCGGGTCCTTTGATGCTAAGCATTTTGCTGTGTTTTCTCTAAAAGTAGGAACGCATCTGAATATTGTATAAGAGATGATAGCCAATCTTGTCATTAAGATTGTTTAAGCAGTCTTTTAATAAAATTGAAAAAACGCTTGTCAATAGAATAGTGAAGCCATAAAATTCTCTGTGCTTTCGGGAACAAAATCATTAATGTTTAGAGGGTGCAAAATGAAAAAAACGCTTTTTAAAGTTGCCTTTGTAGTTGTTTTTAGCTTGTCAGGAGTGTGTAAAGCTCAAGCGGGTTCCAGCTTAAATCAGGTCGATGCTCTACACTTCTCTGGAGCGATAAACGTTCCCCAGAAGAGCGCTGAGCGCTTTTCCCATTTTTTAGCTATGGGAACACAAGAGAATCTAAAAGCGTATCATCTGGGGCTTAAAGCACTGTTTGCGCAATACCATATTCCTTCTGCGCAGGATCTTTTTGACTCTATTCGCTCTCATTCGAATTTTTTAGGCCTACTCACTAAGGATGAGGCTGTGAATGAGTTTAATAAGGCAAACAACAGCTTTGTTCTTTTTGAAGAGAAGAATAGGTCCGAAGTGCATTTTTATATTATCCATGCCAAAGGACTAAGACACTTTAATGTGAATGAGGTGGGGTTTGCTGCCATTGATAATGTTGACAAGCAGTACCCTTCTTTTTCTAATTTTTTAAAATCGACTGTTGTGATTTAAACGCAAACCGAATATCGAACTGATGCAAGAAGTTAGCGTAAATTCCTTGAACGTAAGGGTGGCAGAGGGATGTGTACTCGGCGTCGAGCAGGGGGACTATGGGCATTTCTTCGAATAGTATTTTTTCGGCGTCTTGGAGGATCTGTTGTTCTTCTTCTCGATTTTTTGTGGTCTTAGCTTTTTCAATGATGGCTTGCATTGAGGGATGAGTCCAGCAGGAGATGTTGGGGAAGCTTTCTTTGGAGGAAAAGATTCCTAGAAAGTATCCCGGCTCGTGGGTTCTGTCTGCCCAGCCGAAAATTGAGACCCGCAGGTTTTCTTTTTCCTTGCAGTATCCCCTTGATCCCATCTTTGAAATGGAGACATTCCAGTCGAGACCCAGCGCTTTATTTAAGTAGCTGCAGGTTGCAGCTGCCAGACTTTTGTTGACTTCCAGTGCAAAAATGGTTTGGTTGAAAAACGTTTTTCTCACTTCAGGATCTTCTGCTAAAGCCTGGATAAGAAGTTTTCGCGCTTTTTGAATGTTTTGCAGGGCGCTTATTTTTCTGTTGTTTTGCGAGTAGAAGGAGGAGTAAAAGGAGAAGCTAGGGCGCGTACCCTTTGGAAAATTTTGCAAAATCCTCTTTCTGTTTAGCGCTAAAGCAATAGCTTTTCTAACTTTTTTGTTGTGGAAGGGGGGCTTTAAGCAGTTAAAAGAGAGGAAGCGTTTACCGGTTGATCCTTTTAGGCGAGTAGCTTCCAAGTCGCCAATGTCAAGGAAAGAAGAGTCTTTGTAAAAGTAATAAAGCAGAGCATCCACTTGTTTATCAAGAAACAGTCGTTTGCCCTCTTCTTGCGAAACAACTGGAATAGTTACTTTTTCTAAACGGGTTTTTTCTGATTCCCAGTAGAAAGGATTTTTTTTCAAAACGATGCCTCCGTTATCCTTCTTTTCTTCTAAGCAAAAGGGACCATTACATACGTACTCTTTCCCTTGCGCTTCGGCCCAGCTTGGGTGTTTTTTATCAACAGTTTGGCAGATAGGAGAAAAAAGGGTGAGCGCGCACATTTCCAGGAAGGCAGTGCAGGGACTTCGCAGCCTCACTTCTAAAGTGTAATCATCAATAGCATTTACTCCTAAAGCTTTAGGTGGCATTTCTCTTCTTTTTACTTCCTCTGCATTTTCAATCCTATCAAAAAGATAACTCAAGGGAGCCAGTTCTTTTTTGGCAAGAATCATATTCCAGCTATAAAGAAAATCATGGGCAGTGAGTGGCATGCGATTAGACCAGCGGCTCTTCCTTAAATGAAATGTATAGCGCGTTTTGTCTTTCGAAATGGTTACTTTTTTTGCAATTGCAGGGTCTGGCTTTCCAGAAGGACCAATTCTCATCAGTCCTTCAAAGAGCATTTTATGTAAGTAGCTTGTTTCTTCTTCAGCCCCTGTCCGTGGGTCAAAAGAATTGAAGGGAACAGTGGCGCATAGACGCAGTGTTTGGCATGTTTCTTTTTGCATCCACTCCTCAAATAGTGCCTCTGTTTTGCTTTTAAATAGCTCTATCTCTTCTTGACTAGGGTGGTTTAAAAAGCAGGATAAAGTTGCTTTATTTGAAACGAGGGTTTCAGAAAATCCCGCTTTAGGGAATTGTTTGCTTAAGGTTTCTTTCCACGACTTTACGAAATCTTTTTCGACTTTTACAACAGCTGCAATCGCATTTGCTTCTTCTAAAAGAGCATACCTTTCCTCTTTTTGGGTTGCAGAGTAAATTGCCCGGAGGAGGTCTGGAGAGCAAACAGCTCGTGCGCTTTCTGGATAAATTGAATCAAAAAATTCACGTAGTCCCTTGTTGTCATCAGGAGAGATTTTGGACAGACTCTCAAAATTCTCTTCAATTTTTTCAAGAAGACCCCCGTTGACATCTCTAAAAGGCCCCACACACTCTTCTATAAGGCGGCTGATTTGCTGTCTTTTTTCTACAAAAGAGGATGGGCTGTTTGGAATAGCGATTTTGAGGGCTATTCCTTCTTTGCTGCCTCCTTTAACTTTGTCTTGGAAGCTGCATTCTACCTCAACATTAGGATAGCGAAGTAAATCGGTAAGTACGGTTTTTTTACGATTAACGAAATGACACACAAAGGCAAAAAAATGTAACTTCACGGGCGTTTGTGGTCCTAAAACGATCATTACGTGAGGTAGATCCTCTTTTTCGAGTTCTTTCATTAGCCAGCGTAGCGTTTTGATAGAAGATTCCAGAGAAGGAATAGGCACCTTCCACGAAAGTAGCATGCAAAGGCCGCGCTCTTTAAGATCATCTTGCAGATCTTGGACCTCATCGGGGAAAAATTCGCCCTCCTCTTTTTGCAGCTCAAAATAAAGCAGAGTTCGATTTTTATGAGGTTTAATAATTAGCAGCGTCGAATTTTTCACCAAGGAAATTCCTTTATAGTGTGCACAAAAAGTATTGATCAGTGCTTCAGTGTGAATCTGTATTCCGCTCAAGCAAAGAAAAAACCCGACTACACTTTTGCATTGGAAAGGGAAGGCAATCGAATGGCAAAAAGGGGTGACTTCACAAATTGGCTCATCTTCTGTGGGATTTTGACTGTGTGATAGCTTTTTTATTAAAAAGCTGAAAAAATCGTCACTTCGTCGATCGACAAAGATCGGATGCATATTTTCTAAGATATAAAATGTGTTTACTAAGTAGGCTTCGGAGAGACAATCGGGGTTATCTGCTGCTGCTGCTTTAAGTATTTCAAACAGCCTGATATGCTGGGGACTTCCCTGGAAAAAAGACTCAAAAAAAGAAAGGTAATCCATTTTTTTACCTATGACATTTGCTTTGCAGGAAACCATAGCATATTTATGGGATTGCAAGGAATAATTTAAGGATTTTTTTTTACTGACTAACTACGAATAGAGGGATGAATGTTGCGCTATTTTCTTTCTGGTGAGTTAACAAAAAATATACATACTTTTTACTCATTCGATTACTTCCTGTAATTTTTCGGAACAGCAAACAAAACTTCGTATGAAATATATATTTTTCCAAGTCCCTTGACCTTAAGCATTTTGCTTTGCGTTTTCTGTCTGGGTAAAAATAAGATCTATCTTTGCAAGACGGGATAACCGATCTTGTCATTAAGATTGTTTAAACAAATTTTTAATAAATCGAAAAAACGCTTGTCAATAGAATGGTAAAGACATAAAATTCTCTGTGCTTTCGGGAACAGGAGCGTTGATATTTAGAAGGTGTAAAATGAAAAAAACGCTTTTTAAAGTTGCCTTTGTAGTTGTTTTTAGCCTGTCAGGGGCATGTAAAGCCCGAGCTGGTTCCAGTTTAAGTCGAGTCGATGCTTTACACTTCTCCGAGTCGATGAACATTCCCCACAAGGGTGCTGAGCGCTTTTCCTATTTTTTAGCCATGGGAACACAGGAGAATCTAAAAGCGTATCATCTGGGGCTTAAAGCACTGTTTATGGAATATCATATTCCTTCTGCACAGGATCTTTTTGAGTCTATTCGCTCTCATTCGAATTTTTTAGGTCTCCTCACTAAGGATGAAGCTGTGAATGAATTTAATAAGGCAAACAACGGTTTTGTTCTTTTTGAAGAGAAAAATAGGTCTGGAGTGCATTTTTATATTATACACGCTAAAGGACTAAGACACTTTAGTGTAAATGAGACGGGGTTTGCTAGTATTGATAATGCCCAGGGAATTAGATACCCCTTCCTGACTAGCTTATTAAAATCGACGGCCGTCTTTTAGACGCAAACCGAATGTCAAACTGCTGTAAGCGATTGGCGTAGATTCCCTGAATGTGAGGATGGTAAAGGGATGTATGTAGGACATCAAGCAGAGGAATCATGGGCATTTCTTCAAATAGCAGCTCCTCCGTGTCTTTGAGAAGCTGCGTCCTTTCTTTGCGATCTTTTGCAGTCCTGACTTGTTCGATTTTAGATTGGATCGAGGGATGTGTCCAGCAAGTGGAGTTGATAGGGTTGTCTTTAGAGGAAAAAATCCCCAGGAAGTAGTCAGGCTCGTGAATTCTGTCTGTCCAGCCATAAACTAAAACCCGATTATTCTTTCTCTGTTTGAGGTAGGATTGTGAATTTGTTTTTGAAATAGAGACAGTCCAGTTGGTACTAAACACGGCATTTATGTGTTTGCAAAGAGCAATGGCTAAGTTCTTATTATCCTCCAGCACAGAAATACTTTGATTAAAAAAGCTTTCTCTGGCTTCAGGGTCTTCTGATAAAGCTTCCATGAGAAGTTTTCGCGCCTTGTTAGGGCTTTTTAGAGGGCTTACGCTTGTATTGGTCTCCGAATAGAAAGAAGAGTAGAAGGAAAAACCGGGTGCGGCATTATTGGGAAACTGTTGTAGAATTTTCTCTCTGTCCATTCCCAAGGCAATTGCTTTCCTGACTTTTTTGTTATGAAAGGGGGGGGTTGTACAGTTGAAGCAAAGAAACCATTTACAAACTGCTCCTGTCAAACGACTGGTCTTCAAGCTTTTTAAATCAAGAAAAGAGGAGTTCTTATAGAAGTAGTAAAGCAGAGCATCCACTTGTTTATTAAGAAATAGCCTTTTTCCGTTTTCTTGCGAGACAACTGGGATGGTCACCTTCTCTAAACGGGTTTTTTCTGATTCCCAGTAGAAGGGATTTCTTTTCAAAATAACGCCTCCACTGCGTTCTCTTTCTTCCAAGCAAAAAGGGCCATTGCACACATATTCTTCCCCTTGTGCTTCGGCCCAGCCAGGGTGTTTTTCATCAACAGTTTGGCAGATAGGAGAAAAAAGGGTGAGGGCGCACATTTCTAGGAAGGCAGTGCAGGGGCTTCGAAGTCTCACTTCTAAAGTGTAATCATCAATAACATTTACTCCTAAAGCGCTAGGTGGCAATTCTCCTTTTTTTATTTCCTCTGCATTTTCAATCCTATCAAAAAGATAATTCAAGGGAGCCAGTTCTTTTTTAGCAAGAATCATATTCCAGCTATAGAGGAAGTCGTGGGCAGTGAGTGGCATGCGATTAGACCAGCGGCTTTTCCTTAAATAAAACGTATAGTGCATTTTGTCTTTTGAAATATTTATTCTTTCTGCAATTGCGGGCTCCGGCTTTCCAGAGGGGCCAATTCGTACCAGTCCTTCAAAGAGCATTTTATGTAAATAGCTCGCTTCTTCTTCTGTTCCTGTGCGTGGGTCAAAGGAAGTGAAGGGAACAGTCGTGCATAGACGCAGTGTTTGGCACGTTTCTTTTTGCATCCACTCTTCAAATAGTGCCCCTGTTTTGCTTTTAAATAGCTCTATCTCTTCTTGACTAGGGTGGTTTAAAAAGCAGGATAAAGTTGCTTTATTGGAAACCAGGGTTTCAGAAAATCCCGCTTTAGGGAATTGTTTGCTTAAGGTTTTTTTCCACGACTTTACGAAATCTTTTTCGACTTTTACAACAGCTGCAATCGCATTTGCTTCTTCCAAAAGAGCATACCTTTCCTCTTTTTGGGTTGCAGAGTAAATTGCCCGAAGGAGGTCTGGAGAGCAAATAGCTCGTGCGCTTTCTGGATAAATTGAATCAAAAAATTCACGCAGTCCCTTGTTGTCATTAGGAGAGATCTTGGACAGACTCTCAAAATTCTCTTCAATTTTTTCAAGAAGACCCCCGTTGACGTCTCTAAAAGGCCCCACACACTCTTCTATAAGGCGGCTGATTTGCTGTCTTTTTTCTACAAAAGAGGACGGGCTGTTCGGAATAGCG
>JAUIKQ010000020.1 GCA_030430655.1 Chlamydiia bacterium | reverse complement strand
TCGTCACAAATGACGGCCACTTTTCCCAAAAAGTCATTCACCCATCGAGCAATATTGCAAAAGAATATCTCGTAAAGGTCAGTGAAACAGTCACGGATGCTCACTTGAAATGCATCAGCCGCGGAGGATTTGTCGAGGGAAAGTTCGTCAAACCTGTAAGAGTAAAAAAAGTGCGTAGAGGCACCTTAAAGGTGGTGGTGATGGAAGGAAAAAAACGGGAAGTGCGCCGCTTTGTCGAAAAAGCCCGACTTACCATTGAAGAATTAAAAAGGATCCGCATTGGCAATCTGGTCCTCGGCCCTTTGCAGGAAGGGCAGTATAAAGCCATGACAGAAAGTGATAAAAAAGCACTTTTTGATTTGACGAAAGATCTAACAAGAAGAGATACTACGTAAAAAAGCCGAAGTTTTATGCGTACCATTGCACGGTTGTTTGTAAAGTCCCCTTTTTCTCCTTTGCAAAATCATATGAAAAAGGTCAGCCTTTGCTTTAAAAAACTCTCTGAGATATTCGATAATTTGCAAAGTCCAGCAGAAGCACAGGAGGCCCGTGTCAAAGCCCTTTCTAAGCTGGAGTACGAAGCGGACCTTACCAAAAATGACATCCGCAACCATCTACCCAAAAGCCTTTTTCTGCCCATACAAAGGGAGCAGTTTCTAGATATTCTCTCTATACAAGACAGCCTTGCTGATACCGCAGAGGACGTAGGGCACTTACTGATACTACATACAGAAGGAAGCCTGGATTTTTTGGATCAATTAAAGCCCTTTTATGAAAAAAGTATAGAAGCGTTTTGGAGCGTAAGAAACATTATAAAAGAGATCGATGATCTTTTAGAGTCCACTTTTGGTGGCATCGAAGCTGAGCGCATTAAAGAAATGGCAGAGCATAACTCTTACATTGAATACCAATCCGACAAAACAAAGCATCAGTTACTAAAACATCTTTTCCAAATGCAGTCGCTCCCTCCTCCCACATTTTACCTCTATGTTTCGTTAATTGAGAAGATTAACCATATCTCTCACATTGCAGAAAAACTAGCCAACCGCATCAGAATGATTTTAGAATTAAAATAATGCTCTCATGTCTATTGATCTGATTCTTACGTGCGCTGTCCTCCTTGCTGGGCTTTATATGGCTTGGAATATTGGCGCGAATGATGTGTCCAACGCCATGGGAACCTCAATTGGCTCTGGCGCATTGAGCCTGCTTTCTGCTGTCGTCATTGCAGGCGTGCTCGAATTTTGTGGCGCCTTTTTTTTAGGCGGTAATGTCTCACACACTCTCCAAAGAGGGGTGGTCGACCCCTCTGTCTTTTCACACGACCCGTCGGTTTTGCTCTACGGTATGCTCTCCTCCCTCATCGCGACAGCTTTGTGGTTGAATTTAGCATCCTATCTCGGCTGGCCCGTCTCTACAACACACGCAATTGTAGGGGCCTTATTGGGTTTTGGCGCTATCATTGGAGGAATGCACGCTGTGCATTGGAAAGAGGTGGGCAAAATTGCGCTCAGCTGGGTAATCTCTCCTGCCTTAAGCGCCCTTTTTGCCTTCTTAATATTCAGTGTGCTGCAAAAAAAAGTGCTCTTTGCCATGCATCCTGTAAAGGCAAGCAAACGCCTTATTCCCTATCTTACCTCTGTTGTTCTCTTTGTCTTCATCTTGAGTTTTTCCTTAGGAGGACGCTTTCGTCTACTGAGCACCTATGATATTCTATTGATCGCTTTTTCAATCAGCCTGCTCGCCTATTTCGTAGCGCGTATTTTGGTCAAAAGGGTAAAAGATCCCACTTCCCCCTCTCACCACTACTCAACACAACAAATACAAACTCTAAGAAAATCCATACGTCACCTTGACCGGTTGTGTTTAAGTGCAAAAAATGGAGAAAAAGAAGAATTAATCGCTATTGCAAAAAGGCTACATAAACTCAAAAAAGAGATGCAAAAGCGTTCCAATTTTTACTCCAGATCTTCTGATTATCAGGTAGTCGAAAAACTTTTTGCCGCCTTGCAAATCTTGAGCGCCGCTTACGTAGCCTTTGCTCACGGAGCAAACGATGTCGCCAACGCGATCGGACCTGTGGCCGCTGCTTTAGAAATTCTCAAACACAAAACGCTTTCTTTAGCCACTCCCATTCCCACCTACCTTCTCGCCTTAGGTGGAGGGGGAATTGTTCTCGGCCTTGCAACCTGGGGATGGCGCGTTATCGAAACTATTGGAAAAAAGATCACGGCCCTTACCCCGACTCGGGGATTTTCTGCGGAATTCGGCGCGGCGGTCACCATCTTGTTTGCCTCAAAGCTGGGGCTTCCCATCTCCACAACACACTGCATTGTGGGAGCCGTGCTCGGAGTGGGACTTGCAAGAGGAATCGCTGCGTTAAACTTACGCATGATTCGAGACATCGTCCTGTCTTGGGTAATCACCATCCCCTCCAGCGCTCTTGTTTGCATCCTTATTTTTCACTGCTTGAAACTCTTCTTTCTCTAAACACAAAAACCTAGTATAGAAAGAGGGATGGACAACAAAGCAATTATACAAAAATTTATTGGAAAGACTCGCCATTATCTCATCACAGAGAGAGGTAAAACAGAAAAAAATGCCTCTGATCTGGAGTTTTATCAGGCCTTTTCTCAAGCCGTACGCGAAGAAATTATGGTAAATTGGCTCGCAACCAAACAAACCCATGCCCAATTTGATCACCGTTTGCTTTGTTACCTCTCGATGGAATACATGCCTGGAAAAATCGTAAAACAGGTAACCGAAAATTTACGCATCATGCCCTTTCTGCAAGGCGTATTTACCCAAATGGGCCGCTCTTTATCCTCCATTTTGCAACTAGAAGAAGAAGTCAGCATCGGCAATGGTGGCCTTGGCCGTTTAGCCTCTTGTTTTTTAGAATCGCTCGCATCAATGCACATGCCAGCTATTGCTTACGGCTTGCGGTATCAATATGGCATTTTTGAGCAAGAAATCTTTTGTGGTACCCAGATAGAAAAACCTGAATGCTGGCTTTTGCACGATAACCCCTGGGAGCTAAGGCAAGACGGAGACGCTGTACACATCTACTTGGAAGGCACCTTTACGCCAAGGGAGGATAAAGCAAGGCAGGGCAAATATCAGCTGAGAAATGCCCAAGAGCTACGCGCTATACCCTACGACTTTCCTATTGTTGGCTATAAAATAGACCCTAACTTCTCCGTTTTGACACTTCGCCTTTGGTCTACTAAGGAATCTCCCCGTAACTTCCAACTACAAAAATACAACGCAGGAGACATTGGATGGGCCGGAGAGAACAATGCGCTTACTGACGTACTTTACCCAAACGACAACCACGAAATTGGAAAATCCACCCGCCTAAAGCAAGAGTTTTTATTGGTATCCGCTTCTTTACAAGACCTAATGAAGCAATATGAAAAAAGTAAAAAACCTTGGAGGCTCTTTAGCGAGCGCATTGCCATTCAAATGAACGACACACACCCGGCGCTCGCTGTTGTCGAACTGATGCGTTTGCTAATGAAAAGGGGTTTTAGCTGGGAAAGGGCCAAAAAAACCACCCTCGAATGCTGCTATTATACCAATCATTCCCTCTTAAAAGAGGCGCTAGAAGAATGGAATGCCTCACGCATGCAACAGATTTTGCCAGAGCAGTATCACATTATCGAAAAGCTCAACAGTAGCCACCCTCTCGCCCAGCCCATTATCTCCAATAACCAAATAAACATGGCACATCTAGCAATCAGCTGCTCCCAAAAAGTAAATGGTGTATCAAAACTCCATACCAAGCTCCTAAAAACACAAGTTTTCCCCCAGCTTGCAAAACAGTTTCCCAAATTCTTAAGCATTACAAACGGTGTTTCTCATAGAAAATGGTTAGTAGGCATCAATCCAACGCTGACGGAGTTTATTTCAAAACGTATAGGGGATAAATGGATCACAGACTTCAAGGCTATTAGCAAACTCAAGCCTTTTGCAAAAGATCCCGAGAGCCAGCAAGCCTTTTTGAAAATAAAAAATGGCCATAAACAGACCTTTCTAGAGCGATTTAATAAAAGTTGGGTTGATAAACAAGGGGCGTGTGAAGAAAATGGACATATTCCCTTAGATACTGCAGCCCTATTTGATATACAAGCAAAGCGGATACATGAATACAAGCGACAAATAATGAACGCGCTGCATGCGATTATTCTCTATTTGGAGCTAAAGGAAGATCCAAATTGCCGGATCCCACGGAACATTTTTTTTGCTGGGAAGGCCTTTCCTGGATACGAAATGGCAAAACATACCATTCGCCTTATTGATTGCATTGCAAAAAAAATTAATAGCGACAAAAAAACCAACAATAAGCTCCGTATTTTCTTTGTGGCAAATTATAACGTCTCGCAAGCAGAGTGGATGATTCCTGCAGCCGATCTGTCCCAGCAAATCTCAAGCGTTGGATTTGAAGCATCGGGAACTGGCAATATGAAGTTTGCCATGAATGGGGCATTAACGCTTGCTTCAGAAGACGGCGCAAACATAGAAATGGCAAGTAGCGCCCATGCTTCTTGGCCCTTTAAAATCAAAACGAAAAACCACAAAGCGTATAACCCTATCGAATTTTACAACCAAAATCGACTCGTCAAAATGTGCGTTGACGCACTAAAATCGGGTCTATTTGCTGAATTAGCGCCCGAAAAATATGCTTTATCTGCGATCTATCAACACTTGCTTGTTGGGTCTAACTCTACCTACGGCGATGCTTTTCATATTCTGCAAGACCTACCTGCGTACTATAAAATCCAAAAAAACGTAGAAGCGCTTTATCAACAGCCTAGCCTGTGGGCACAAACCGCCATTGAAAATATTGCAGCGATGGGCCCTTTTTCTTCCGATAATGCAATTAAACAGTACACAAAAATGTGGGGTCTTTCTCCCTTAGCTCCTCTACCAAAACACCTAAAAGTCATCCAAGAAGAATATGATAGTCTCGACCAATGCCGAATTAGCTATCCAAACTAAGATTCCACTTCTTTAGCAATCGTGCATACTCTCCACTCTCGCGCATACGTTTCATCCCCCGATTTATTTTCTTTATTAAAACGGGTTTATCACTATGCAGAGTAATAAAACGCAGACCCACATTACTTAGGGGAGGAAGGTGAATTTCCAAATCACGCGCGTAAAGATCTTGTACATACCCTTGCGCTGCCATAGCAGGAACAATCGCTGCATCCACGCGGCCCTGCATGAGAAGATCCAGCCCTTCTGGAACAGAAGTGTAAATTCTCGGGAAAGCCGTGGGAAAATGCTGCATCAGCTCTTGCTTGCCGCTGTCTGATCCAACAGCGACAACACCATAGCTTTTCCGCCTATCTCCCACCCGAGTCACCAAAACGCCCCCCGTATTCAGTATAAGGTTAGAGAAACTATAACGCTTATCATAAAAGACATAAGGATAGAGTCCCGAGACGATGATGGTATAATTCTGCTGCTCCAACCCCCAAATCAAATCATCAAAGTTCATGTCCAAGCGCTCAAACTGTATGCCTGTCTCCTTAGCGAGTCCCGCACACAACTCATTCATAAAAGCAAACACATTGTCTTCTTTTCCAAAGAGCTGCACGCGAGAAAAGCTGGGGTCTAGTGCGATACGCTCTTTACGCTCCTTGCCACAAGCGCACAACAGACAAAGGACAATCCCTAACCAAAATTGCATCTTAAAAACCTGGGTTTTCTCCAGCCATGATGCGCTATCACTTTGCTAAGCGCAAGAAGAAAAAATCATTTGAAGCTCCTCCCAAAACCCTTACAAGATTGCCTTGCACTGCAAAAAAGTGTACTATGTGAGACGGAAACAAAATAAGTGGCGCCCGTGGAAAAACAAATTATCCTAGCAAATTTTGGAGGACCTAGGTCACAAGAAGAAGTGGCCGCCTTTTTGTGCGAACTGCTTTTAGACCGCGATGTGATTCAAACTCCTTTCCCCGACCTGATTCACCGCAAAATTTTTTCTAAAGTCGCTAAAAAACGTGCTCCAAAAACTGCCAAACAGTACGCGACTATTGGAGGAAAATCGCCTATCTTCGAAGACACAGAAAAAATGGCCACAAGGCTCAGAGCGCTACTCTCTTGCCAGATATTCCCCTTCCATCGCTATTTAAGAGCAACACACAAGCCCTTTTTACAGAAAATAAAGCAAACATCGGCAAACCAGACAATAGTGCTGCCTCTGTATCCTCAGTTTAGCTTTTCCACTACAGGCAGTATCGCACGGTTTTTTGCGAAACATCTGCCAAAAAAATTTTGTAAAACCTTGCAATGGATCCCCTCTTATTGCGATCACGATGCTTTCATCGAGACTTACAAAAATCACAGAAAACATTTTTTAGAAAAGCATCATCTTGACCCATCCAATATCTGCTTCCTCTATTCTGCACATTCTCTACCTGTAAAATATGTTCAAAAAGGAGATCCTTATGAAAAAGAATGCCACAAGACCTTTGCTGCACTCTCGTCTCAGTTTACGCAAGCAGAGCACTTGCTTGTCTATCAGTCGAGGGTAGGCACAAAGCCTTGGCTACAGCCCTACACAGAGGATGTTTGTGAGAATATTCGCGCCTATACAGACAAAAGCACCATTGTTTTTATACCGCTAAGTTTTACGTCTGACCATATTGAGACCCTTTTTGAAATCGATACACTTTATCTCCCTCCCATCATTAAGCAAAAAAAGCGCGCTTACCGCTTGCCTGCCATTAACCAATCTAAGCTGTGGGAAACAACACTAGCCACAATTGTCCACTCTGCAAAAACACTGCCCAACCAGGCATTGATCAGAAATCGTTTCCTTAAAAAATCGCTGTTTCTATGAAAAATTTTTGGAAGAATTGCTTTTTTTTGCCTTGGATTTGGCTATCGCGTAAAAAAAAACAGCGCTTGATTAAAAAAATATTGGTCGTATCTACAACAGGACTTGGAGACACTTTATGGGCAACACCAGCGCTGCGCGCTTTAAAAGCAAAGTATCCAGACGCGCATATTGCCTTTCTTACTAGACCGCTTGGTAAACAAACCTTAGAAGGCAGCCCTTTTATTGATGTATTCTACGAACTAAAAAAGCCCTTTTTGTTCAAAGCGCTGCCTTTAGCCTATAGGCTAAAAAAACAAAAGTTTGAAACTGCGTTCATTTTCCATGCCTCACAGAGAATTCTTTTTCTTTTAGTCCATTACCTACGCATACCTAGAGTTGTGGGAAACAAAGGGATGAGCAAGGGATTAGATGGAATCCTCACGGATAAAGTGATTCCCAAGGATCAACACGAAGTAGTCCGCCGACTGAACCTCGTTGCTATTGCATCTGCAACCACAAAGGACCATACCTTATATGCAGCGACAAAACCTTTTGAGCTGAAAGCAAAGAAAAAACCTTGGGTAGCTTTGCATATGGGAGCGAAAGATGGATTTAAACAATGGCCAAAGGATGCCTTTATCGCCCTGGCAACCCGATTAGTACAAGAGCTAGAAATAGAACTTTTTTTTACAGGTAGTAGACAAGAATTTCCCCTAATTGAAGCCAGCATCAAACCGCTGCCCAAAAGCACAAACCTGGCTGGGGCCTTAGATGTTCAGGAGCTTGCGTTTTTTTTAGCGCAAGTCGATCTCTTTATCACAAATGACACCGGGCCCATGCATATTGCGTCTGCGGTGCAAGCGCCGACTATTGCCCTTTTCTCACCCACGCACTTTAGCCGATGTGGACCTATTCCCTCTCCCAACATGTGCGTTTTATCAAAAAGACGCGCTTGCACTCCTTGCTTTAAAAGAAAGTGCTTCGAGCCCTTTTGCTTACGGCAAATTTCTGTAGAAAAAGTTTTCCGTAGTAGTCGACAAATGCTCGCACTTTCTGTAAGCTGAGGTCAGTCAATATAGGTTGCCTTCATGCCAGGTCCTTTGTCTTACGCACAGCGCATTCCGCTGTTTAACAACAAAAGCGCCAAGCGTTTGCTTGGCATCATGGAAGACAAAAAGAGCAATCTTGTCTTTGCGCCAAACAGCCAATCGGTAAAAGCGCTCTTAGGTTTAATAAAGCAAGTGCACGAATCCATTTGCGTATTAAAAATCCACATCGATCTTTTGGAAGACCTCAGTCCCGATACACCCCATCAACTAAGGGAAATAGCCGATCGATACAATTTTTTGCTCTTCGAAGGACATACATTTGCGGACAACATCGCCATTGCAGATCAGCTCTATAGCAAAGGCCTCTTTAAAATTGCTGATTGGGCCCACATTATCCATACCCATTCTTTTCCAGGGCCAGGACTTATTACCGCGCTCCAAAAAGTGGGCCTTGCTAAAGGCAATGGATTGCTTTTACTCGCTGAAATGACTGAAAAAGGGCACTTAATGACAAAAAGTTACACCCAAAAATCTGTGGAGCTTGCAGAAAGCTACAATGATTTTGTTATTGGACTTATTGCGCAAAAAAGGCTCACAGACAACCCCAGTCTGCTCCACTTTACCGAAGCCAATCGGCTGCAAAATGGACATCTACCAAAAGAAGCTATTTTTCATCGTGATAACGACCTCATCATTGTAGGATCCCCCATTTGCTGTGCAAGGGACCCCGGAAGAGAGGCACGTCTCTACCAACAAGAAGGATGGCAAGCGTACCTTGAAAGAATCCAAAACGGCACATCAAGTGAAGTGCTAAGTAAAAATAGCCAAGCAAAGAAAATTCATTGAACAACTCGATAGCTATTGCGAAAGTTGATGAGTTGAACTCCCTGTATTTTTACTTCTTCCTCCCCTGCATAAACCAAAAACGCATCTGTAGAGCGATTTTCAGAAATCTCCCGGAATTTCTTAATCCCCTGCAAAAACGCGCTATTGAAAGTTTTCGAAGATTTAACTTCTATTGGAATGAGTTCTCGGCCACGTTGAAAAATCAAGTCCACTTCAGTGCGACCGCTCACTTGGTAAAAATAAAGCCTGGGATCTAGTCCTCGATTAAACCGCGCTTTCATAAGCTCCATCACAATGAGGTTTTCAACAAGATTTCCTCTTAAAGGATCTCGAGAAATTTGATTGCGATTTTCAATTCCAAGTAAATAGGAAGCCAGGCCCACATCACAAAAATAAATTTTTGGTGATTTAATGACTCTTTTGCCAAAGTTTTCAAAATAAGGGTGCAAACGGTAAATGATATAACATGCCTCAAGAATAGAAAGCCAATTTCCAATGGTTTTCGCATCTACACCTACTTCTCCAGCCAGACTTTCTTTATTTAATATTTGTCCAACCCTTGATGCAATAAGAATAAGAAACTTTTCAAACAAACCAACGTTATGAACCTGCATCATTTTTCGAATGTCCCTTTCAAGGTAGGTTGCTACATAATTTGCGTATGTTTTCGTTGGATTGAGCCCCTCACTTTGCACTGCGGGATAACAGCCTTCAAAAAGAAGATCATCTAAACTCTTTCGAAAACCAGGGAGCTTTAATTCTTCTAAGCTAAGTGGGAGAAGATTCAAAATAGCCGTTCTCCCTGCCAATGACTGTGAAATCGCCTCATGTAGGGCTGTTTGGTGACTTCCAGTGAGAATGAATTCTCCTTTCTTCTTCGTCTCATCTACCCTTACCTGAATCGATGATAAAAGATGAGGGGTTGTTTGTATCTCGTCAAGAATAGCACCTTCAGGATAGCTATTTAAAAAACCCTCAGGGTCATTCTTCGCCAGTTCCCTTATATGTAAACGTTCTAGGTTCACATAAGGTTTTTTGGGAAATGTTTCCCTAACTAAGGTAGTCTTTCCCGATTGTCTAGGGCCCATCAGTGTGACAACCGAATACGCCTCAGCCGCTTCGAGCAGCTCTTTTTTCATTTTTCTCTGAAACATCGAAAAATCCTCAAAATGAGTAATTTCTGCACCGAATTTCCATTTTACACAAGTAATGTATTTGCGCAAAACCAGAAAAAAATTCCGGATTTTCACATAAAACGCTCGATTTTCAAATCTGCTGGAGAGGAAGCCAATATATAAGTGAAGAGCCTGAATTAAGCATGAGTTCTTGCTCTGAAAAAAAGTGAAAATAGCAGTTTCTAGAGACAGAATGATTTAACTTGTGTGAAAAATGCCCTTGTGGAGTAAATTGAGTGTGTCGGATCTGTGTTCTGTAAAGGGATGGGTTTAACAAAACAGTATGATCTGCTAAGCTGAAGTGAAACAGCAGCACACTGGTTTAACTACCTTAATGGACACTTCGATACGTTTACTTTCCATTCAAACGGATCAATGTCGGATGAAAACAATCAAGGCCCAAAATGCGACAACAACTTTCTACTTTTAAACGTTTATTTTTTCTTTGCGCAAGCTTTCTTTTTTTGCTTGGGTGCGAAGGAGAAAAAGAAGTAATCAGCAACATTGATGAAAGAGAAGCGAACCTTATTTTGGTATTACTCGAAAGCAAGGGTATTAGCGCCATGAAGGTGCAGCTAGCAAGGGAAGGCGCTGGGGGAGACGGGGCGACAAAGTACACCATTATGGTCCCGGAACACAGAGCTATCGATGCCATCTCTTACCTTAACCAAAATGGATTTCCTCGAAAAAAAGGGGCGAATCTACTGGAAATTTTTTCAAAAAGTGGTCTTGTTTCCTCAGAAAAAGAAGAAACTATCCGTTATCAAGCAGGGCTTGCAGAGCAAATTTCTAACATGCTGCTTTCCATGGACGGTGTTATCGACGCCAACGTGCAGCTCTCCTTTCCAGCACAAGAGCTCTTTCCAGGAGAAGAACAAACCCAGCGCATTACAGCTGCCATCTATATTAAACATCAAGGCGCTATGGATGATCCCAATTTGCAACTGGAAAGCAAAATCAAACGACTTGTTTCAGGTAGCATCAGTGGGCTTGATATAAATGACGTCACCGTTGTATCGGACAGATCACGATTAACTGACCTCTCTGTTAATGAAATCGCAGAAACACTTGGAGGAGAAAGTGAGTATGTAAAGATTTGGTCCATTGTGATGAGCAAACAGTCCGCCTCCCGTTTTCGATTCATGTTTTTTCTCATCCTTTTCGTCGGCCTGATTTTCGCTTTAGCAACAGCATGGCTTTGCTGGAAGTTCTACCCCATCATCAAACAAAAGGGCATAAAAACGCTAACAAAACCTCTACCCCTAATGCCTGGAGAAACATCTATCGGAAACAAGGCGACGCCCTCTTCCCAAGAGGTAGATCAGGCCCTGCCGGACTCCAAGCCTCCCAAAACGGATACGCAACCTCCAAAAGACGAGCCATAGCTCTGTGGACGGACTTTGCAAGGCCTTACTCGCAGGACTAATAAAAGGGGCACCACAAGGGGAGACGCTTTGGTCTGCTTTGCTAGAAAAAGACAGGCAGGCTCTACAAACAATCAAAGTCCCTCCAATCCAAGAAGACATGGCAGTGTTTACACATGCAAGTGTCGTGCATCAGGTCCACTACTCATGGATAATACCTTTTTGCGAACCTTTTGCAGAGCAAGATAAGCTTGCTATTTTCTCCTCACTGTCCTCTGATCAGCAAGCTAAATTAGCAGCGCATTTTCACTGCCAAGTTCCGACAAAGCCATCTTCTCCTCTAGCAAATGCGTTTGTTCTCAAGCAGCTCTACGACTACCTGACGCAGTCAAAAACAGTATGGCCAGTTCGCCTACTCCCAGAAGATCCTTTAAACAGTTTGCTTGATTTTTCCAAAGCCCAGCGCGTCTCCTTGGTAGATTGGCTCAGCTTATACGACCTCGCCCCTGAGCTTGCGATTATGATAGAATCGGGAAAACTCAAAACTATTCTACAGCTCATCCCCAAAATACAGATGCCCTTCTTGTACTCTCTAATGCGAGCAAAAAATGCGCCAAGCCTCACATTTTCTAAATTACATCTTGACCGGTGGGAAGGCGACGTCGCTACGTTGAAAAAAGCATTACATCAAAGAGGCATTAACCGTTTAGCAAAAGCCCTTGTCGCCAGCCATCCTTCACTCACTTGGCTTGTTCAGCGTAGGCTAGATACAGGACGAGCCAACCTCCTACAGCGCTGTTGTACCTCGATGAACAATGAAGCCGCGCAAAAGATAGTCGTCTCCCAAGTTCTAACGCTCATACCCAAGGTAGAAAGCTCATGAAATTTTTCTCTTTATTCAACGGTGAAGATATACATATGGAAAAGTGGGAGAAAGTGATCCCCGCTCACGTGTTCAGCAGCCTATTGACATTAAAACAACTACAAGAAAAAGCCGAGCTATCCATTAAAGACTACCGAAAAAAACAACAAGAGAAATGCAAAGAAGTAAAAAAAGCCGCTAAAGAAGAAGGCTTCCAATCAGGACTTGAAGAATTTAACCAACACATTCTCCACTTGGACGAAACAATCAAACAGTGCCGCTTAGAAATGCAAAGCCAAATTCTTCCCCTAGCTTTGCAAGCCGCAAAAAAAATTGTCGGAGAAGCCTTAAAAATCAACCCTAATGCTATCATAGATATCGTGCAAAACAGCTTAAAGTCGGCTATACAGAGCAAGCATGTGAAAATCTTTGTGAATAAAGAAGATAAGAAACGGCTAGAAACCGCACAAGACAAAATAAAGAGCATGCTCGAAGTGGTCGAGACTTTTGCCATAGAAGCGCGAGCGGACATCGCTTTGGGAGGATGTATGATTGAAACAGAAGCGGGGATTGTGAATGCTTCTTTAGAAAACCAGTGGCGTGCTTTGGAAGTTGCCTTTGCAAATTTTACAAAAAGTAAGCATCCAAAAGCCCCAAAAGAAAGTTCATGAAAAGACCGTCCATCCTTGTCCTGCTTTGGCTTTTTACGCTCATAAGTGTTGTTGGCGCTACAACTAAGGTTTTTGCCCAAGAAGATCCTTCTACTATTGCTCAATTAGCGCAACAAGCAATGGAGCAAGAAAAGTCGTCCGGAGAAGCAAAAAACCCCGATTTGATTAGCAAGCTTACGGTGCTGGCAGGGCTTTCCCTCCTCCCATTCGCGATTATGCTACTCACTTCCTTTCTTAAAATGATCATTGCCCTTTCGCTACTAAGAAATGCCCTGGGTGTCCAGCAGGCCCCTCCCAACCAAGCACTTAATGGCATTGCCCTTTTGATGACGGTCTACGTGATGTTCCCAACAGGGCTTGCGATGTATGAAAAGGCAGAAACCTACATTGCAAAAGATGCCCCAAAAGATCTGTTTTCTGGAGAGTCAGCTGTTTTTTTGATCAATGTGCTCGATAAAGCGAAAGAACCAATGAGAGACTTTCTTTTAAAAAATTCTTACCCAAAACATCAGAAAAGCTTTTACAAACTCGCTTATAAAAGCTTTCCAGAGCAGTTTCGTCATGATTTGCATCCCGATAATTTTATCGTACTGATTCCTAGTTTTATCACTTCACAAATTAAAGGCGCCTTTGAAATTGGCGTCCTCATTTATTTACCTTTCTTTGTTATCGATCTTGTTACCTCCAATATCCTCTTAGCGATGGGAATGATGATGCTTTCACCGTTAACTATTGCACTTCCTTTAAAACTCCTTCTCATCGTCATGATGGATGGGTGGACACTCTTAGTGCAAGGACTCGTCATGACATTTCGATAACCTCAACTGCAAAGGAAACTTCTATGTCATTTCAGGCCGAAATATACCAACTGGCTTACAAAGCGCTTTTGCTTATTCTCATTTTGTCCGGCCCCCCTATTTTTATCAGTATGGCCTTTGGCCTATTTGTCGCTATTTTTCAAGCAGCTACCCAGATTCAAGAACAAACACTCTCCTTTACCGTTAAGCTCGTCGCTGTCATTTTTACTATTTTATTTATGGGAGGCTTTCTCTCGTCCCAGATCATGCAATTTGCAACCGGTATTTTTCTTAATTTTTATAAGTGGAACACATAAAACCCGATGAGCGATGGATACTTAACGCTAATCCTTAATCATCCCAATTTCTCTCCTACTGCCGTTCTCACACTCTTCCTCCTCTCTTTGATGCGCATTGCCCCCATCATCAGGTTTTCCCCGTGTTTTGGAGCCAAAAACGCCCCTCCGGTTGCAAAAATAGGATTTGGTATTGCCATTAGCTTTATCTTCCTTCCCACTTTAATCACTTCTTCGCAACCTATCGGATACAGCTACATCATGATTGGCTACGCTCTAAAAGAATTTCTCATCGGATTTATCATTGGTATTTTCATCTCCATCCCGTTTCATGTCGCAACCTCCATGGGCGTATATATCGACTTTCTCAGGGGCGCGTCTATTCTACAAATGCAAGACCCAACATTAAAAGAGCAGACCTCTCCCATCGGCGTTTTCTACAACCTCTTTCTCATCATTATCTTTTTTCAAATCAACGGCCCTTTTCTTTTCCTAGAATCGATTTTAAAATCCTATCAACTCATTCCCATCGACGCCTTGATCAACCAGAAATTTTTTTTTCTTAATCTCCCCTTTTGGAAAGAAGCCTTCGCTCTATTGCATAAAATGACCGCCCTGGCCTTACAGCTCTCTGCACCAGCTTTGCTCGCCGTACTTATGGCAGAAACCTTCTTGGGAGTCGCAAACCGCCTAGCGCCGCAAGTGCAAATTGCCTTTTTAGGGATGTCTTTAAAGTCCTTTTTGGGGCTATTCCTCATGTGGACATCATGGTTTTTTGTGCTAGGACAAATCGGAATCTTTTCTAAAAACTGGATCAAAGAGATCTATGTTTTTATTCACACCTTAGTGCACTTTAAATCTTAATCTCTATACATAACAGTATTCAATTTCCTCGTCTTTTTTAGGCCCAATCACTCTCCAGTTCAGCTTTAAGCTATAACGATCAAAACAAGCGCGGCCAAAATACGCATCTTCTCCACAAAGATGAGAGTTTACAGAAGAGAGCGCATGTAAAGCGCAAGGCGTTAAATGAAATAGAAAAACAGGATTGTCTATTCCGTAGCGCAAATGCTCTAAAGAAACTACACCATTTATCCGATCTAGCGTCCAACGAAACGTATTGGTAAAATTCATATTCTGTTTATTATTGCCCTTCCAAACCCCTCGCTCATG
Organism: Chlamydiia bacterium; assembly: GCA_030430655.1. Lineage (GTDB taxonomy): Bacteria > Chlamydiota > Chlamydiia > Chlamydiales > Simkaniaceae > JAUIKQ01. Next base: position 4,037 of record JAUIKQ010000020.1, on the reverse strand, counting down.
AAATGTTAGCCTGCCTAATCCTGCTTTGCTTACTCGCACATCACACGCTCCTTGGCCATCCCATCCAGAATTCGATGTAGACTTAGATTGGGCAGAAAAAGAAAGCCTACGAACAGCAGATAATTTGCTCCAAAACTCTAAAAGCGTAGCCGTTTTACCACCGCTTTCAAAAAAACTGCTCGGCCCTTCATACCCAATGCAATAGCGCTGCTTTTCGCAAGATGACAACGCCGTATAGGCTTTTTTAAGCAAGCTTTCTAAATCCTCCAACAAACAAAATCCTTTGTTAAAACGGTAAATACGGGTTTTTCCTTCGTAGTGGCTGCAAAGCAGACCTCCCTTTTCTAGTCGAGCAAACACCTTTTGTAAAGGCGTGAGGGAAACTGCAAAAATGCGGCTTAATTGTGTTGGATAGCATCTGTTATTGACAAACAAAAAAAGTAAAATCCGTTCTACATTCTTATTTCCAAACAGTACTTCCAGCATAAAATTAAACCTAATATTAGTTGTTAATAACCCTATTTTTGGAAAAAATTCGGAAAGAAACGCGAAAATTCAACCAAAAAACCGATTTTGTAAACCATTCTAAGGTTTATTATTTGCCGCTGCAAGTTGTATTTGCCTTTTGTGCTCCATTGCAAAAAGGACAGGGTGATGGCACCACAGGCCTTAAAGGCCATAAAAAACGCTTTATATAAACCCTTTTTAGAGCGGATAGTCCGGCATGGCAAACACATAGAAAATTCCACACCGTTGGAGAAATGCAGGTTTATCACCCCATTTCCCTCAAAACAGGAAGCTGCAAATCTTGCGCACAATGAAAAAAAACGGAAGAAACAGTCTGCAGTCCATGGCTACTACCGAATGACCCTGAGCCGCTTCATGCCAAAAGTGGCTAAACATACTCTCCTATCTAAAAAATCGTAGCGCAAGAGAAACCGCTGCATGCTCACGCCCCACTCTAGCAAAAGAAACAATGCTCAAACATACCTCCGAATCCCTTCGCCACTCTCATTAACTAAAAAACAAATCAGGGACGTTTCTCAGTTTCCCTTTCTTGATTACAGCGCTCCCTCTCGGGTACGCACTGTGCCACCTCAGTTGCGTTTGAAAAAGAAAAGCAGCAGAAAAAGGCAAAGGCAAACCGCAAATCTTGAGAGCCGCGCCGAAAAAATCATCGGTTTCGAAAACGCCTTGTTTTGAGAGCAGATACACAGCGTTGCAACAAGTCTCCATAATCATCATCCCTTAATCAGCAGACAGTCATGGGCCCTTTTTTAAATTTCTTTCAAAAAAAGGTTGCTGAAAAATACCGCACATAGCGATTATGGAGGCGTTTTTAGATGAGTGTTTTTTAGCCCGTCGCTCGGGATACTGTTTTCTAGGCGCAAGGGCAAGAAGTGGCTCACAAGGATGTTTTAGCTAGAAGCTAAAGCAGATCTAAAGACTGAAAAAAATTCCGTTTTGGTTGACAGAATATTTTGTCATCCATAACGTATTTGATACTACATTCATCTACATATGGATGAGACAAATTAATTACGTCAACCTTATATGGGGGAACACAATACCTATGGAACTGAAGTTGAAAAAACTTATTCCCTTGAGTGGGATTTTACTCAGTTGCCTTACAGCAACAGCGCTTTCAGCGCATGAAATGCATCAAATGCAGCAGCAGTCTGTTGGCCAAATAGCAGACCACGACTCTGGTAAATACAGAGAGATCACTCCTAATGCAGGCCCTAGAGTTTCTGAGGGAGCGGATGTTATTCTTTCTGCTGACTTCATCTACTGGCACTCTCAACAAGAGGGCCTAGAGTACGCCGGCAAAGGCTTTTCCTCTTCCGGAGATGCCCCTTGTGGAGGCACGCTCAGACCAGATTTTGGATTTGATCCTGGCTTTAAAGTAGACCTCGGTCTTGGTCTTGGCCACGACGGATGGGATATCATTGCAGAGTATACGTGGTTGCATTCTAGTGACAGCTCTTCTACTCCTTGCCAAGGTCCAACGGAAATCGATAATGGCCCTATCTATCCTCTTTGGAATATCGGTGGTGTCGTTCCGTACAATCCCACCAGTTCTGACATACTTGGTGCAAGGTTAAATAGATGGAAACTTCGTTTCAACGTGATTGATTTGGAAATGGGCCGCAACTTCTTTGTCAGCCAGTACTTGAAAATGCGCCCCTTTATTGGTTTTAAAGGCGCTTGGATCGATCAAGAATACGACGTGACTTACCGTGCAGCCAACGACCGAATCCTAAGGATGAAACAGGATCATGATTTCTGGGGATTTGGACTACGAACTGGTATGGACCTTGCTTGGCATTTCGCAAAAGATTGGAGCTTTTATGGAGACATAGCCCTTTCTACGCTTTGGTCACAGTTTGATGTGCACCGCACCGATACAATCACTACTAATGGAGTCGATTCTAGCAAGCCAGTAAACCGGGGTGGTGATGGCTCTCATCGCATGAAGCCTGTTATAGAAACAGGGCTAGGCCTTAGATGGCAGATATGGTTTGGCGATCATGATGACTACCATTTCCTTGTACAGGCAGGCTGGGAAAATCAGGTCTGGTGGGGCCAAAATAAGATGATAACTCAAGGACAGGGAGCTAGTAATGGAGACCTAAGCCTTCAAGGTTTGACACTGAAGATACGGTTTGATTTCTAATCAAGAGTCCGACTAGAGCTCTTATGAAAAGGCCCGAAGTTGCTTGAGGCAGCTTTTGGGCCTTTTTTTTTTGAAAAGCGAAAGGATAGCAGCATATGCCATTAAGAGAAATCATGTTCGTCGGTGGGATTTTGAGCGCTCTTATGATAAAGCTTGAAGCGGGTGTAAATTCCCATACAAGGACTGGAAAAATAACAGGCTATAATGTAAGCAGTTATAGAGAAATCACTCCCGAGGCAGGCCCTAGAGTTGCTCATGGAGCGGACGCAGCGCTGTCTGTCGACTTCATTTACTGGCAATCGGATCTAGAAGGTCTGCAGTATGCAATCGAAGGAAGCGAACAAGGGGGACGGACCTTGCGACCAGAGTCTGGCTTTGACCCTGGCTTTAAAATAGCACTTGGGCTCAACATTGACCACGATGGATGGGATATCATTGCAGAATATACGTCGTTGCGCTCTGATAGCGCCGCTAACCCTTGCCAAGATTCAGCAAATCTCGATAGTGGCTCTATCTACCCTCTTTGGAACATTGGTGGCGCTGTTTCGCAAAATCCCTCTGGTATACTTAACGCAACGTTGAATAAATGGAAACTGCGTTTCAACGTGATCGATTTAGCAATGGGCCGCAACTTTTTTATCAGCCAGCACTTGAAAGTGCGCCCCTTTGTTGGCTTTAAAAGCGCCTGGATCGATCAAATCTACGAAGTGACTTATCATGGATTGCATAAGCTGCAAATGAGACAAGACCACGACTCTTGGGGGCTTGGACTTCGGATGGGAGTTAACCTTGCTTGGCATTTTGCAAAAAACTGGAGCCTCTATGGCTACACCGCACTTTCTACACTTTGGTCCCAATTTATCGTCCACCGGTTTGATACTGACACCCTTGTTGGAAATCCTGCTATGGAAAAGATTAACATGGATGGAGATCCCGGTCACAGGCTCAAACCCGTCTTAGAATTCTCCCTGGGTCTTCGATGGCAAATGTGGTTTGGAAAGCACGAAAATCACCACGTCTTGTTACAAGCGGGTTGGGAAACCCAAGTCTGGTGGAACCATAACCATATGATCACCCTCAGACAAGGCTTTAGCCACGGTAATCTTGGGCTTCAGGGGCTAACCGTAAAATTGCAGCTCGACTTCTAGTTGCACTCAGTTTACAAAATATTTACAATTTTGCGTGGAACTCCCATTCCGCACCAAAGAGAGGATTTCGTAAAATATTCTAAAAATCAAGCCGAATCATGAAGAGGGTTTTCCATTTAAATATAACATTAGCTAGAATCTTTCCTTACATATAGAGGAGGGATGATTGTGGCCCTATTAACGAACAAGCAGGTAAGAGGAAAAGTCTTGGA
>JAUIKQ010000102.1 GCA_030430655.1 Chlamydiia bacterium | reverse complement strand
TCTATTCTTATGCTATCGGCCAACATACGCTGACGGTCACTCCCCTGCAAACTGCTGTTATGCTCTCCAGCTTTGCAAACCAAGGAAAGGTACTAAAGCCCCAAATCCTTTATGCTCAGCCTCCAAAAATAAATTCCACTACTTTTCTTCCTTCTTCAATACGGGATCTTTTGTTCGAGGGACTCGATCGCGTTGTTTGGAGCGATAAAGGCGCAGCGCATTACTCACGCATCCGTTTTCTTTATGAGCATCCCCCGCTCCTGCCAAGATACAAGCAACTTTGTCACCAATTTATTGGGAAAACCTCTTCTACAGAAATGCATTATCGCCCTTTTCTTAATCGAGATGGAGAGACGGTAGTAACCAAAGATATTTGGTTTGGAGCGCTATCTTTCGAGGAAAATAAAGAGCCACTCTGGGAACATCCAGAGCTTGTTGTCGTCGTCTATTTGCGGTATGGAAATTTTGGAAAAGAGTCAGCACCTTTAGCCGCAGAAATAATTCATAAATACAGGGAAATTCAGGAGAAATACCGTCATGAAAGTGTTCATCACCGGAATTAGTGGCTTTATTGGTTTTCACCTAAGCTGCGCCTTAGCAAAAAAAGACATCCCCGTCATGGGTTGCGACGCTTTTACCTCCTTTCATTTGCCTCTGAAGAAGAGGCGCGCTGCTGCTTTAAAAGCAAAGGGAATCAAAGTACTGCCTCTCAACATCGATAAAATGCATGAGCTCTCTGGCTTATTTAAGGAGCAGCGGTTTACCCACATCGTTCATTTAGCTGCGCAAGCCGGAGTGCGCTATTCTATTGAAAATCCTCAAAGATATATTGATGCCAATATCACAGGCCTGGTCCATTTACTTGAATTTTGCCGCTTATTTGATCTTACGCTTCTTTTTGCCTCTTCCTCTTCTGTGTACGGCAACAGCCTACTTTCCCCTTTTAAAGAAACACAAAAAACAGATCAGCCCGTCTCTTTTTACGCTGCAACAAAAAAAAGTGGTGAGGTAATTGCCTATAGCTACCATCATCTATATGCCATCCCGATGATTGGCCTTCGCTTCTTCACAGTGTATGGCCCTTTGGGAAGGCCTGATATGGCCTACTTTGCTTTTGCAGAAAAAATCATGAAAAAAGTGCCCATCCCTGTCTTTAATCATGGAAAATGTAAACGAGATTTCACTTATATAAGCGATATCGTCGATGGAATTATAGGCGCGCTTCTTTATTCACAAAAGCATACAGGTTTTGATATCTTCAATCTTGGAAATCATAAACAAGAAACGCTTTTGTCACTGATCCGATGTTTAGAAACAAGTCTTGGAGAGGAAGCAAAGCTCAATTATTTACCCATGCAACAAGGGGATGTAGAGTCTACATTTGCGGATATCGAGAAAAGTCAAAAGTTATTAGGCTTCAGTCCCAAAGTTTCATTATGTGAGGGGATTGAGAAATTCGCCGATTGGTTTTTGTCACAGCCCTCTACAAGAAGGGCCAAGCCTTTCGTTGCTCCCCTCAATTAAATGTTGTATTTTATGAAAAAAATAGTAAAATCCCCTATCATGAGACTGGCTGAAGAAAAAGAACTTAAGCACGAAAAGTGACCAAAGAAGAAGGAATGCTTCCTGAGAGCGGGGGAGCGCAATGCGTCTAGTTGAGCTAAGGAAGTTAGTTGCAAGAGGCGAATCCGAGAGACTGGAGTTTAAAAAAACAACAGGGCAGCGTTCACGGGCTGCCAAGTCAGTTTGTGCGATGCTCAATAGCCTTGGCGGTTTTGTACTTTTTGGAGTCTCCGATGAGGGGGAAATAGTTGGCCAGCAAGTAACAGCAAAAACGCTTGAAGATATTGCTCAAGAGCTACGCAAGATCGAGCCGCCTGCTTTCCCTGAACTGGAAACTGTAGCCATTGGCGACAACAAAGCGGTTGTCTTGATAAGAGTATCTGGGAAATTGGGCACTTACTCCTACGAAGGTAGGCCCTATCTCCGACATGGCCCTACGACGCAAATCATGCCTCGCAATGAATATGAAAAGCGTATTCTAGACAAGTTTCACGCTCATCGGCGTTGGGAAAACGAGTTAGCACCTAACTGGATAAACATAAAAGATCTAGATGAGGAGGAAATCCAGTCCACGCTTCAAAACGCAATTAAGCTTGGCCGCATGAAAATCCCTTCTCACACGGATTCAGAATCGATTTTGAGGGGCTTGGGGCTTCTCGATAACGGGCGTCTTATTAACGCTGCTATCGCTCTTTACGGGAAAAGCGAAAGGCTGTTTTCAAATTACCCTCAACTATCAATAAGGCTCGCTCGATTTAGGGGCTCTGATCGTTTGACAGGTTTCACAGATAATCGAGATTATTGGGGCAATGCATTCGGCCTTTTGAGGCGAGGTGAGTCGTTTTTGCTTGATCACGTTTCTATCTCTGGACGTGTCGTACCAGGCAAAATGATAAGGGAAGATTACCCGCTTTATCCACCGCTTGCAACAAGAGAAGCGCTTGCAAATGCTATCTGCCATAGAGACTACACTGCGTCAGGAGGGGCTGTTGCAATCGCCATGTATGATAACCGCTTGGAAATCATCAATCCAGGCGCTTTGCATTTTGGTATCACCCCAGAAAAGCTAACCAAACCTCATGAATCAAAACCCTGGAATCCAATTATTGCTAACGTGCTTTACCGCGCTGGCGTTATTGAGAAGTGGGGAATGGGCACACTCAGTATCATTGACTGGTGTAAAGAGAATGGCAACCCTGAACCGGCCTGGGAAGTGGGGGCTGAATCCATTGTAACAACTTTCTTCCCTTCTTCCTTCTTTGCTACGGGGGAAAAACCCAGCAGGCAGGTGGCAAAATTAGAAAAGGCTAGGCCCGAGTCAAGGCCCGAGTCAAGGCCCGAGTCAAGGCCCGAGTCAAGGCCCGAACTACTAGAGGATGTGGTACTAGATTTGCTCAAAAAAGGTCCTTTATCAAAAAGCCAAGTATCTCATGCTCTGGGACATAAGCATATTTCTGGCGCACTAAAAAAAACGCTCCTCTCTTTGTTAAAACAAGGGAAAATTGTCTATACAATTCCTAATAAACCAAATAGCAGACTGCAAAAATATAGGCTGAATACAAAAAAGTAACGACAAAACAGGTCTATTTCTAATCACATCCCAAATAAAGATATTTAGATTATGATCTACATTTGCTTACCAAAGAAAGAAATACTTTTGGCAGCATCTCTATGATGTCAGAAGCAATCACGCTATAGTCACTCTTTTCCTGTGCTGCTAACTTTCCCGCCTGGCAGTGCAAAAAGCTCCCTAAAATCGCTGCATCTAAAGGCTCCACTTTCTGGGCTAAAAGAGCCGCCAATATTCCTGAAAACACATCTCCAGCGCCTGCTGTTGCAAGACCTGGAACTGCTACAGCAATTACAAACATTGGCAAATCATGATGAAAAATGTACGTAGG
>JAUIKQ010000019.1 GCA_030430655.1 Chlamydiia bacterium | reverse complement strand
TTGGAAATCAATCTCCCCCTTCTTCTTATTGGGCTTTGATTACAAAAGACGTATTACCCAACAGTCGAAGCAAGACCTATTCTGAGCAGCAAGCCTTAATTGAAAGGCGTTACGCAGTTCCAGGAGCCCTAGAAATAGCAACAGGGATTCTCATGCATCATGTCCACGCGGGAGAAAGGCTTTACCCAAATAGCCCTGACACTTACACTCGTTGCCAAGAAAGGCTTAGCAACGGATGCCGCGTGGTGGTTGGTTCGTTTGGTTCCTCTGGGCTGTACGTCAACAGCTTCTTCGGCGACGGCCGCTACGGCGACGGCATCGGCTTGGGTGGGGTCCGGAAGTTCTAGTTGGGATTGGGCCATTGGATCATTGGTCTATGGTCATGGGTCATTGAGCCCCCGTCAGGGGGCCTTGGTTAAAGCGAGTTGTGGATAGTTGAGGCTTGCTAACCTGAACTTCGGGTTATTATATATCAAAGAGCAACGCTGATTTCTTCACCAAAGTGGGTATGCTGTGTCACTTGTCTATACTTGACCGTTTTCACGAACTCTTTGATTTGCTATTTGAGGATGTAAAAAAGCAAGGACTTAAAGGATTTGACAGCGTGATCCAATGTTTTGGAAGGCACGATATAATAGAAAAGTATTCCTTTCAGATAGAGAATACCATAAGGAGTTTGTTAAAAAAAGAGGATCAAACAATAAACTTACATGCGGCTTGTATCTTGAAAACACAAAAGAGTGAGTTAATAGACGACATCTTGAGTCATGCGCTGGCTGATTTTTGCAGCAAAAAGGGGAGTGATTTGCGATCTTTAATAGAAAGTATCGATGTAGGTGAAAAAGCGGTTTTAGGCGGTATTAAGGGTCTGATACCCAGGCAACCGTTAGTAGATGCAATTGAGGACGAGGTAATAAGAGAGTAGGCTATAAACCATTATACGCATATTGGTGTTATCTGATTCACTCTAAGTCTGAGACAAGCACTTTGCGTGGACGAGCGCCATCTGGTGGGCTGACCACTTGGTTTTTTTCTAAAGCGTCCATTAAGCCTGCGGCTCTTGCATAACCGATTTTTAACTTTCGTTGTAAAAATGTCGTGGAGGCATTTTTTGTGGATTTTACGATGAGGAGCGCTTGGCTATAGAGCGTGTCTACTTCGTTTTCTCCGTCTTTTGTTTCTTTTGTTGCGAGTTGGTCAAAGGACTTGATCACATAGTTTGGTGGAAGTTGTTTGCAGATAAAAGACACTACCCTATTAATATCTGCGTCACAGATATATACGCCTTGTGAGCGAACCATCTGAGAAGAAGTGGGGGGGATAAAAAGGAGATCTCCATTGCCGAGCAAAGACTCTGCTCCCGTCTCGTCCAAGATAATCTGGCTGTTGATACGGCTAGACACTTTAAATGCAATCCGAGTCGGAAAGTTCGCTTTAATGAGCCCTGTAATTACATCTCTTGAAGGGCGTTGCGTTGCTAAAATAAGATGGATGCCCACCGCTCTTGCCATTTGTGCAATCCGGGCGATGGGGGTTTCTAAGTTAGCGCTAGACGCCATCATAAGATCCGCAAATTCATCGATGATAGCTACAATCACAGGCATTTTGTTGGGGATATTTTCTATTCCTTCCACCGCCTCGTCATGCTCTGGATCCCTCTGATTGAATGCCGTGATGTTGCGCAGCTTTAAGCGCTTAAGAAGGTCGTACCGATTTTGCATTTCTTTAACAAGCCAGTTAAGCGCTGCGTAAGCGCCATGCGCTTCTGTAATGACGGGCGCCAAAAGGTGGGGCAGGTGAGTGTAGCCGCTAAGTTCCACTTTCTTAGGGTCTACTAACAAAAGCTTGACCTCATCTGGACAGGCCGTCATTAAGATGGACACAACAATCGAGTTAATACATACCGATTTTCCAGAGCCTGTAGCTCCTGCAATGATGCAGTGGGGCATTTTTACCAAATCGTAGACGATATCTTCCCCTGTGACGGTTTTGCCAAGAAACATGGGAATCGTAAGCCGCTTCTCTTTTTTCTGATAGGAGATCAGCATCTCTTTAAATCCGACCGCCTGTGGATATAAAGAGGGGACTTCTACACCTACTGCGGCTTTTCCGGGTATGGGCGCTATAATCCGAATCGATTTGGCTTGCAAATTCAGCGCAATATCATTTTCGAGGGCTTTAATCTTTTGCACTTTTACCCCAACGGGAGGGTGCACTTCAAAGGAGGTAATTGTAGGACCACAGTGGATTTTGCCAACCAACCCTTCGATACCAAAGCTCACCAACGCTCTTTCAAGCGTTTCTGCTTGCTCTTTTAATTTATTTTTTAAAGAGGGTTGATCAATTTGTTTGACGTTCGTTAGAAGATGGATTGGAGGAAGACGGTATTGTCGAGAAGAGCCGCTTGGCTCTTTCGATGAGAAGTGCTTTTTCCCATTGAAAAATGACGTTTTAAGTGATTTTTCTCGGTTAATATGAATTTCTCGCTCTTCTCTTTCACAAGCGCTTTTGTTAGAAACAGCTTCAAAAGGTATAATACATTCTTTTTTAATTTCTAGAGGTGGTTCTTTCACGAGTGCTTTCGCCGCGTGATTTAGTTGGGGAGAAACGCTTGCTTTTGTTGTAGGGGCACATGCTTTGTATCGAAATTTTGGCAGCCTGATTCGCTTTACATGGCGTAAGAGAAGTAAAACCCGGACATTGGTGAATAAAATTAGAGAAAGCACCATGAGAATAGAACTGGTAATAGCAACCCCTGCAGGGCTCAGTAGGCGGTGTAAATTAACAACGGGAACATCGGCTAGCAAAAAGTAGGTTGGCCGCCCTCCAAGATAAAACCGTTTGATGTGTTGGAGGTAAGGAAAGTCTAGGACCAAGGACTCTGAATAGATATTGCGTTGGAAAAAAGGGTGAGTAATGGTTTGGAATTCAGCGAGTAAATTAAGGAGAAAAGAGAGAGAGAGTATGGCAATGGATCCGTAGAAAAATTCTGCTTTTAACCTACGGGTAGATTTCCCCGTGAGGAGTCGATACCCTAGATGGCCAACAAAGAAGACAATCGGGTAGGAGGTAATACCAAACAGGTATTGCAATCCAAAAGCGATATAGTATCCAGCCAGTCCAAGAAAATTACGATGCATTTCACCAAATGCAAAACTAATGAGCGTCAAGAAAAGCAGTAAACAGAGGCTTAAGAGCAATAACCCTTTTGTTTCTGGGTGTCCGTGTTTTGGCTCTTCCATTAGGGATGATCCGTTTTTTTGAGGCATAACGCATTTCCTATTTTAGTCGGGTGATACCAAAAAACATGGAAAGAAAAAAGGGCGATCGACGGGATTTGAACCCGCGACATCTGGAACCACAATCCAGTGCTCTGACCAGCTGAGCTACGACCGCCGCATAGGATAGGGGAATTTTAGCACGGGGTTTTTTTTTCAGATAGCACTTTCTGATCCTATCTCTTGGTGCACATCTAATCCATACTCCTTCAATCTCTCTTTCAAATACACCCCTAGGATAATTAAACAAAAAAATAATACAACAAAAAAGGAATGAGAATGGAAAAACGTCCATTGATAAAGAAAACGCTTAGGAGGGTAAGAAACAAAATCCAGAAGATGATGTGTGTATTTAGCATTGAGTTTATGCACCCACGTGGACACGGGAAAGGCTACGAAACCCACCAATAGAAGAAAAAGAGAAAGTGATGCGCCGAGAGGGAAAAAAAGATTATATAACAGTCCCGCGTAAGAGAATTCCTGAAAATGAAATAGCACTAATGGGAGGGTAAGGAGTTGAGCGCTGCTGCTTAAAGCTAATGTTTTGCGTAAAAAAGTGGTCAATAAATATCCATGTTGATGCAAGGGCGAAAAGATTTGTAGGTCTTGTAGCGGGCGGGAGGGAAGTAAGCGGCTGTAGAGGTTTTCTAGCGGAGAGTAGAAGGTAAGAATCCCAAATGTAGCGGCGAAAGAGAGCTGAAACCCGATATGGACAAAGAGGTAGGGGTTTGTAAGTAAAGCAACGCAAAAGCTTCCTCCCAAAAGATTCAGAGGCGTTGGAAACTTGTGAAAATTTACACCGAGCATAAAAAGCGCTACAGCAAGGTAAGCGCGAGCGATGGAAGGGGAAGCACCAAAATACAAAAAGCATCCCGTTGTGACGATCAACGTACAAAGCCGCTGGATAGACAAAGCAGCAGTATATTTGGTAATAAATGCTAAAAACAGGACGATTAGCGAAAAATGAAATCCTGATATAGATAGAAGGTGGCTTAGGCCGAGCCGTTGAAACTGGCAAGCAAGGATTGGGCTTTCTATGTCTCCAGTTGCCATGGCCGAGAGAAAATAAAAAGTGCGCTTTTCTGGGAAGTGCTTTTTACAGAGCGCTTTTATTTTTTGCTTCAAAAGGTAGCGCTTTTGAGTCAGAGAAAAGCGAGAGGTGGGAGAGAATGTGGTATATTTGTCTTTTTTAATAATCCAATGGTAAGGGCGGGATTGTTCTAAAGAGAGAGAGGAGATAAAATAGTCATGATTAGCATTGAGCTCCATTTTTTTGCTGTAAAAGGTATAGGGAAGATTGTGGTAGAATTTCCCGTTGGTCAAAAAGCTCTTAATAAAGCCGCTATAGGCATAGGATCGACTGTTGAATGTCACAATAGGTTTGATCTGGTCAATGGTGATGTATGCAGCGCCTTGGGAATGGGGAAGAGGGGTGTTTTTTACGGGAGATAAAAAATAAAAGGTACTAACCACCAAAGTAGTGGAGCGGGCAAATTGATGCAAAGTCCCTTTATAGGTACGGCAGATACATAAAAAGGGAAGCATTAAAAGCGCTGCAGGCGTTTGGTAGAAGCGGAGAAAAAAGGGGATACACAAATGCAGGGCGAAGTGAATGGCAGGATAGCGTTGCCATGCCTCTAATAGGGTTTCATGGGCCGTCGTTAATCGATTTATGAATAAGCCTTGCACCTCTCACGCCTGTTAGGTAGTGGAACACCCAGTTTAGCATAACGGTAAAACGATTGCGATATCCAATAAGGTAAGCAACATGAATGCCCCCCCAAAAAGCCCAAGCAAACCATCCAGTGAGCTGAAATTTGCGTACATAGCCTACTGCTTTTCCCTTCCCAATCGTTGCTAAACATCCTTTATCAAAGTAATAAAAAGGCTTTCTTTTGTGTTTTGGAATAGACTTTTTTAAAACGCGACCCACATAGTTGCCTTGCTGAATTGCTGTTGGCGCAATAGCTGGGAGGAAATTGCCTTTGGCATTTTTTGTACAAGATGCGTCTCCTATCACAAAAATTTCTGGATAGTCTGGTATAGTGAGGTCTGGTAGCACGATGGCTCTGCCCTGACGGTCTAAAGGAACGTTTAGGGTTTTTAGCAAAGAAGAAGCCTGATTACCAGCAGCCCATATAACATTTTTAGCTTCCAAAAAAGTGTCGTTAATTTGCACACCTTCCTCAGTAATGTTTGTCACAAAGGTTTTTGTCAGGACCTTAACACCTAACTTTTCAAGATCTTTTTTTGCTCGAGCAGACAGTGAAGGGGGAAAAGGGGGAAGTATTCGGTCCGAGCCTTCTATCAAGTAGATTTGTGTTTGTCTTGGGTTGATATAGCGGAAATTCTTAAACATCGTTTTATAGGCAATTTCTGCTATAGCACCTGCCATTTCTACTCCCGTAGGTCCACCTCCAATAACAACAAATCGGAGTAGACTTTGGATGGCCTTTTTGTCTTTTGACCGCTCTGCTTTTTCAAACGAAAGGAGAAGGTGTTCACGAATGCAGAGCGCATCTTTGATGGTTTTTAGCCCAGGCGCAAGCCGAGCCCATTGATCGTTGCCGAAGTAGGAATGGCGTGCGCCCACGGCCACGACTAATTTTTCGTAAGTGATTTTAAAGCCATCACTTAAAACAACACAGTTTTTTTCTTTTTCTATTGCCGCCGCCTCTCCCATGATGACGGATAAATTTTTTTGTCTTTGAAAAACTTCTCTTAGTGAAACGGCAATATCGGCAGGAGAAAGAGCGGCGCTAGCCACCTGATAAAGCAGAGGCTGAAAGAGATGGTGGTTTTTTTTATCTAGCAGTGTGATTTTATTTTTTGAAAACCGGAGTTTTCTGGCAACAGAAAGCCCTGCAAAACCTCCACCGATAATCAAGGTGTGCGTGTGTGAATGCGTCATACTAACCTTTCAAAGTTGACTTGATTTCCTTAATCTTTCGCTCAAAGGACAAACGCCCAAGTTAAGAGCGATATTACAAAACCGTGTTTTTTATGCAAAAGCGCAGGGTAATTTTTTTTTGATAACAGACACATACTAAAAAACACCCCTTCTCCCTTTTTCAAATTTCATATTGACTTTCGCTTAGATCACAGCTTAAAGTTTAATCAGGATTATTCAAAAGACTTTTCGATATAAATTAAAAAACAGAGGATATTACCTACCTTGTACGACATAAAAACTCTCAAGATAGCCTGCCTGAGAAGGAAAATTGTGAATTGTTTTTATTGTTTGGGTTTGGTTTAATTGCCGGCTTTCTATTTGCAATGAAAGTTCTAGCTTTTGAAGGGTGCTTATGTTGACTGTCAGTGGGTTTTTAACGCGATTTAAAAAGCAGATTCTGTGCGAGGTGATTCGTGGACAGTGCCACTTAGATCGGGAGATTGCGACACCTCAGGTGCAGCGGCCAGGTCTAGCCCTAGCGGGCTATTTACAAGAGCACGAAAAAACCGCTATTTTGGTCTTTGGCCCGATTGAGATGGCTTTTTTACGTAGTTTGGAGCTAGATAAGCAAAGGCTGTCTTTAAGGCAGATTATTACAACACTATGCCCAGTTGTTATTGTAACGGAAAAAAAGTGCGCGCAAGGGCTTTTAGAAGTATGCGATGAGCTCTCTGTCCCCCTGCTCCACACCTTAGAGCCGCTGGCATCTTTTGTACAGGCCCTCAAGTGTGCTTTGGAGGAAGGGTTATCGTTAACACTTTCGGTGCATGCTACTTTGGTCGAGGTTTTTGGATTGGGAGTGTTGCTGCAGGGGGATTCTGCTATTGGAAAAAGTGAAGCCGCTCTAGGGCTGATTGAAAAAGGGCACCGTCTGATTGCAGATGATGTTGTTTTACTCCGAAAACAAGGGGAAGTATTAGAAGGTAAAGGCCCCGCTCTTTCTCGTCATATTTTAGAAATTCGCGGTATAGGTATTATCAATGTGGCACAGCTTTTTGGTGTCACCTGTGTTAGTGAGAAGAGTTTGGTGGATGTTGTGGTTCAGTTAGAAACATGGGACGACGCACATTTTTATGATCGTGTAGGATTAGAGGAGCGATGTCGGGAGATTTTGGGCTTGCAAATCCCGTTTCAAGTATTACCGGTAAGGCCTGGCAGGGATGTAGTGCGGCTTTTAGAAACACTAGTGTTGAATTATCGTCTCAAGCAAATGGGGTACCATTCTGCCAAAGAATTTAACACTAAACTGCTTAAGGAAATTGCAAAAAGACAAAAGGAAGAGAGGTTGGCCTTTTGAAGAGGACCGAAAAGTTTGTTATAAAAAACCCGCATGGTCTGCACCTAAGATCCGCTATGTATCTCATTCAGTGTATACAAGAAATAGAGGCAAGCATTACTTTCTTTTGCAAGGGAAAAGCGGCAAATGCGAAAAGTATGATGAGTCTTTTACTATTGGCTGCTCAGAAAGGAGAGGAGATTACTGTAGAAATAGAGGGAGATGAAGCAGATAAGGCATTAAAGAGCGTTCGAAAAGCCTTTGCTACTAACTTTGGGGAAAAAGAGAAGGGAGATTTGGGAGAAAATGGTTGAGCTGAGCATTCAAGGCGTTAGTGTTAGTGAAGGAATTGCGATAGGTACGCTCTATTATCACCGCAGTAACGAAGAAGAAGTACCGAAATTTTCTATAAACCAAAATCAAATAGATGCGGAGATCCTGCGCTATCGCAACTCTTTGTCTTTAAGTTTAAGGGAGTTAAATAGTTTAGAAGTATTTTTAGGTGGGGAAAAAGAGGATGAGGCGAAGCAGATTGTAAAAGCGCACATGCAGATGCTGAAGGATCCGATCGTGACAACAGTAGTGGAACATAAAATTCGCGCGTCTTTACTAAATGCTGAATATGTCTTTCAACAGACAATGCGGGAGTATGAAAAGCAATTTATCAACGAAGTAGAGGTGGATTTTTTTCAGCAAAGACTGTTGGATATCAAAGATCTGTCTCGCCGCGTATTAAGCAATTTATGGCAGCAGGGTAAGCGCTTAGGGATCCCTGAGGATAGTATCGTTTATGCCAAGGAGTTGATGCCTTCTGATGTTCTGCATGTCTCTAAAGATCACGTGAAAGCTATCATTACGCAAGAAGGGGGCATTACTTCTCATGTGGCTGTGATTGCCAAGTCAAGAGGTATTCCTTACGTAACCCATGTCACTTTGGAAGAAAATATGGACTCAAGCACAGTCATTGTCGATGGGGGTGATGGCTATGTTGTGGTAAATCCAAGTCCGGAGTCGATAAAAAGATGTACAAAGACAACAACTGTTTTGGAAAAAAACGCCTTGTTAGCACTACTAGATAATAATACCTCTTCAATCACTCTAGATGGCCATGTTGTTGAAGTATGGGCTAATTTGGAGAGTTTAAGCGATATAGAAGAAGTAAAGCGCTTGGAAATTGCGGGCGTTGGTTTGTTTCGTACTGAATTTTTTGCGATAGGAAATACCCCTTTCCTATTTGATGAAGAGGCGCAAGAGGCTATTTATCGACAAACTTTAGAGGGGGTAGGGACAGGCGTTCCTGTTGTGTTTCGTGTTTTTGACATTGGTGGCGATAAGCAGCTGCAGCAATGTCGCTTGCATAATCTAGGAGAAAGGCGGGCAATCCGTTACTTGTTGCACCAAAAGACGATTTTTTGCACACAAATTCGTGCGCTTTTAAAAGCGGCAAAAGACACTGACTTACATGTGTTATTGCCTTTTGTTTGTAACCTGGAGGAGATTTTTGCGGCCCGTGAAATTATTCGACAAATGCAAGGCGAGTTGGTGGCACAAAATCAGAAGGCTGCAAAGGTTGTGCGTGTAGGATCTATGATTGAATTACCAGCAGCAGCAATGATTGCAGACCAGATTGCTGGTAACAGCGATTTTTTGTCGATTGGTACTAATGACTTAATACAGTATGCGTTGGCGCTACATCGGTCGCAAACAGATACACATGGAGCCGCCCATCTTGGGGTCATCCGTATGATTGCGCATGTTATAAAGCACGCAAAAGAGCAAGGTGTTAGCACATCACTTTGTGGAGAGATCGCTGCTGACCCGGCTTTCACGGAGCTGCTGGTTGGGCTTGGTTTGACCCGTCTTTCCTGTGCCCCTCGCTATGTTTCGCGAATTCGAGAGGCGGTTCGGAAAATTTCTCTAAAAGAAGCGCAGAATAAAGCGCAAGAAGCTCTAGGGGCAAGGGGATCTACCTATCTTCGTCATCTTTTGACAAACTAAGAGAGGGGAGTGATTTACCCGTAGCCTTCATATTCCAAGCCCATCTATAGGCATGTTGGGCATTTTTTCTGTAAGGTTTTTCTGTGCATTTTGCACAGCGCTCATTACTAGATCTTCTAAGCCCTCAATGTCTTCTTTATCAACACATTCAGGATTGATCTTCAATGAGATAAGATCTTTTTCCCCATTGACCTTAGCCACAACAAGGCCGTTGCCGCTCTGTCCTTCTCCTTCTAGGTCCCGCATAGCAGATTGCATTTTTTCCAATTGGCTGTGCAGCTTTTGCGTTTGTTTTTTCATTTTGGACAAGCTATTACCCATGACGTTTTCCTCTCATGTATACAATGAATTTTCCTAACTTTTTTTGAATAAATTCCTACTAATACTAATAGATATTTATATTCCATTCAAGCTAAAAGTGTTATTACACGAAGCGATTGCAATAAGGAGGCTTACTGTCGGCATCAACCAAGAGGTGCGGAGGGTGGTATTATTTTAAAAATTGTCCAAACAATTGTATTTGTATTAAAACAGCTCCCTGATTTTTAACGGGTCTGATAAAGGTGCCAGTTTAAAAAAGAGACCAAAACGCGCTCATTTTGAGAAGGGGGACCAGCATCCTCTTGCAGCTTTTTTATGAGGCCAGGTAAATCCACCACGTCTTTAGCTTTTTTGTAGTGCAGCCAGGTTTTTAATCCACAAATGTAGCTGTATCGCTCTTCAAGACTCTTAAATTCTTCACAAGTTTTTATTTGCAGAGCGGTATTTCTATCGCTAGCAAACTCAAGAAAGGGAAGCTGGTACTCTTTGCTCCTTTCAATTTTAAAAAGCTGAACTTTGATTTGCAAAGCTTGCCCATTGCCAAAATCAGAGCCGAGCCCATAGGCAAGCTCTGGGTGGATATAAATCTCTCTTACCTCTCCTTCTTTCATCCCTAAAAGGCCGTGGGCAAGACCCGGGATCAAATCTTTTATTTGGAATTTTTTTACTTGATCAAATGCAAACATGCCGCTAATTGGACTGTTATTGATGTCTTTTATAACATACTTGATAAAAACCGATGCCGTTTTATCTGTCACCTCTTCCTTGGAAAGGGTATTTTCTAAATTTTGAATATATAGATATTTATCCAGTACGCATAGAGTTTCTTTTTTTTTCGCTATCAATTCAAGGAATTTTTTCGATGCTTGCGCATTTTCCTGAAACGCTTTTAGGGAAAGCGACATTCTTCGAACCGTATCAAAAGGCCTTAATAGTTCAAAAGCCATTTCAGACTCTTTTTCGCTTAGTTTTTCCGCTTCTTGCATTCCTTTAAAAAATGCACTGTTTATATATCCATCAAATGTACACCTGATTGTTTTAGCCAAAGCCTGCTCGTTACTTGCCTTATCATTGACGCCTTCTTCTAATAACCCTTCTATCGGTGGCGCATCCAAACCAAGATAGCTAAGTGTAGTATTGAGAAAATTTGGCGCTGAAAGGACAGCGTCTATTTCGCACTGCGCTTTTTCATATGCCTTAATTAGCTCTTGGCTCTCGATTGCGTTTTTATGAAAGGAAAAGTATATTTTTAAATTATTTTCTACTTGAAGCAAGAAATGGCAGTCAAAATCTTTGGTTTCATGCATGACTTTTTTCCAAAGGGTGTTTTCCTTGAACTGCTCGCGCTCTTTTTGCAGAAAAGCCTTTCCAAAAGGAGGATAAGGTGCTGCTATGGGAGGAGATGGCTTTGGAGAGATAATGGCTTGTTTAAAAGGAAAAGCCCGCTCATAAGAAATACTATTTTCCTGTCCATAACCGAGTAAAATCCCTTGCAGAGCCTGTTTATTTCCAAACAAAGAGGCAAATCCGTCTTTGGTTGATATTAAATCTTCAAGAAGGCGTTTAGCAGAAATATCTTTTCCAAATTGGAGCTTAAAAAGTGCTATGTTTTCTTGTACAACGCTTGAAAATGCTTTTCGATTGATGATCATGAAGTCATGAAAAGAGGAGAGAGTGTTTTCTCGACTGACCAAAATGCACCTTGAATTTTGAGGCGCATTTCGAGGCTGGTCGTTGTTTTTTTTGAGTATATGCAAAGCAAGAAAGTGAAGATTTGCTTCTTGGTGCTGGACGGAGCCTGGCATCAAGTGCTCGGGGTGGCAAAAAGTGCCTAAATATACGGGTTTTTCTCCATAAATTGCGTAGCCCGCTTCGGTTGTTTGCAATAGCTGCTTTATAAAGCAGCTGACAACCTCGTTAGAGGCAAAAGCACTCTTTGTCAAAAAAAGAGCAAAACAAAAAAGCTGGATAACCAAACTTTTCATAGCCACACCTTTTTTGCTGGCCTTACTCGGAATGAGAAAACCGGCCGCCTAATTCAATGCTTGCAAAGCGCATCAGTGTTTCTTCTTGGGCAGAAGGGTTTGCAGTCAGATGGCTGTCTATGGTTGTGTCTGGCCTTGAAGGAGAAACGCTTGTGGAAGGATTACTGTTTTCTTGGTCTAGCGGCAGGGATGAAGGAGGAGGGGCCGACGTTTTTTGTGGAAAGCCTGGACTATCATTACAAGGATCGGCAGCCAAAATGCGCCCCTCTAAATCTAATAAGCGTTGAACTAAGTCTTGTGAAGAGAGCGTTTTTTTAGTCCTGATGATGTGTATTAAGAGCATTTCGATATGTAAGGGAGTCAAATTGACTTTGCTTAAGGTGTTTATCTGATCTAGCAAATATTCTAAAATCGATGCGCATGTTTTCAGATCATAGATACGGCTTTGCCGGATTTTGTGCTCTTTTTGAGACGGAGATAAAAAGGGAAGGGGATGCTTACACAAAATAGCCAACAAGTCACGGTAGTGATGGGCAAGCTGATTTAAAAAGCTTTCAAAGTTCACCCCTTCTTTGTACAACTCTTCAGCCAATTCAAAGGCCGCGCGTGCCTGGCACTGATCTACTGCCTCATCGAGTTTATCAAAGAAAGTATCGTTTGTTTGATGCAAGAGTGTATGAATAGCCTCTGTGGTAACAGGAGAGCTTGCAAAGCAGAGCACCTGATCAAGCAAAGACTGTGCGTCACGCAGACTGCCATCTGCAAGCTTTGCAATGCAATAGAGCCCCTCTTTTTCTATGGATAGATTCAGCTCGAGCACAATTTTATCGAGAGCCGCCACCAAGTCTTTCGGTGTAATGCGGTGCAGCGCAAAACTTTGACAACGACTTAAAACCGTCATCGGCATTTTATGCACTTCTGTGGTCGCAAATAAAAATTTTACACTTGGAGGAGGCTCTTCTAATGTTTTTAAAAGCGCATTGAATGCTTCTTTTGTCAGCATGTGGACTTCGTCAATGATATAAACTCTATATTTTCCAAAGCTTGGTGCGTATCCAATATTGTCATTGAGTTGCCTGATATCATCAATCCCACGGTTAGAAGCCCCATCAATTTCCAGGACATCTAAAGAGGATCCCTTGGTAATTTCTTGACAAGACTTGCAAAGGTTGCAGGGCTCTTGATCGCTCGCTTGCTTTTCGCAGTTGATAGCTTTACTAAGTATTCTGGCAAGTGTTGTCTTCCCAACGCCTCTAGGCCCGTGAAACAGGTAAGCGTGGCTCAAACGGCCCAGCCTAATCCCATTTTTAAGCGTATCAATGATAGGCTGCTGCCCACACACATCGGAGAATTTTTGAGGTCTGTACCTTCTAGCAAGAACTTGATATATCGCCATTCCTGGGGATTTTAAACTTTGGTTTATATCAAAGTCAACAAAGAATGCGTAGGCGCCCAGAGGGGTTAAATGAGCGCTAATAATTGTTCCGCAGAAAGTCGCTCTTTAGGGTTAATGCATAAAGAATTTTTCAAAACCGGTTTTAACCAATCGGCATCTTCTGAAAGTGCATCAATGGCTGTATGGATATCTTTTTGCGCACTTTCTTGTTTTTTTTGTGGTTCTTTTTCGTTTGGCAAAAATCCTAATTTTTCTGCGAGTTTGTACTGAATAAGCCTATCGACTTTCTTTTCAAGGAGCCACTTAGTATCGATGAACAAGTCACTTCGACTGACAAGATGGTAAAGGGATAGCCCAAGCTGCCAGATATCGCTTTTGGTAGAGAGTTGACAATCCCGTCCTTTTTTAAGCGTATCAATGGGAAAGAACCGAGGAGTAGTATATACCTCCTTGTCCCTATTGTCTAATGCGTTTAAAACGCCTCCTAGGTCGCATAATTTAAAAACACCCTTCTCATCGATGAGAATATTGGCAGGTTTCAGATCAACGTGTATCTTTTGATCACCATTTTCTTCTATAGCGTGAAAATCCGCCAAGGAGCTTAAAAAAGACTGTAGGTCCTGCTTTAGGACCTTCATGTCTACCGGCTTATCTACCGGATATTTTTTGTCCCAGCTTTGATGCGGGGTATACTCCAAGATTAGCTCTTTTCCGTCATTGGCCTCTCCAAAAAAGGGAATAACCCCATGTTGCTGTTTTTCGCTGAGTGAAGCATATATTTTAATTTCATTTCTAAGTGAAGACTCCTGTTTCGATAGTGCTGTTTTAACCGCTAGCTTTATAGAGCCAATTTCAAAAGTTGAAATCGTTCCGCAGCTGCCATTGGAAACGTTGCAGCCCACCTCTTTAAAGTTATTTTCACGCTTTAAAATCTCATGAGTGAGTGCATAAATAGGCTGTGGTACGTGTACTTGCTCTGCAGGCATATTTGCACAAAACATACTAAACTGGGTATATAGATATTGAAGCGCTAGTTTTCTATGCTCCCAACCTTCTTTGCCCTCCTGTATCCATTCTTTTGCTTCGCTATTTATTTTTGTTAGTATTGCTTGCGCTTCTTTCCGCGATAGCGTTGATTTCTTAGCGCTGATATGACATTCATCGGAAATTTTTTGGCTTCTAGGAGTCAGTGCCTCTTTTTCTACTGCTTCTTTATCTCTTAAAAGTGTTTTTGATAATTGAATTGTTTTGAGAGAAGGCATTGACAAATAAGCATCCTCTTGCACCAAACCAAGGCTTACAGCAGGGCTATTACTCTCTTCTGTATTTTGGGGATTGGCTCTGTATTTTAAAGCAGGTAGCTGGGACGCGGAAGGGCCATTTTCGCTCTGTATGACATCTTCGTACAAGATTGGTCCATCTATGCAGATAGTTCCTTCAGGTTCCTCGGGCCTAGCAGGCGAGGAATGGGAGGCAGGTGGTATATCTCCGTTGTCCACACAGGTGGTCTCAGGCTTACTGGGCTTGATAGGAGAGAAATAAGATGCAGGAGGCATCTCTACTTCCTTCCCTGCAGCAGAGCAGCTATCGTTTGCCCTATTTTTGATTGCGGTTTGTGCACATATAGAAACTTTAATCCCTTTATTTTCAGTAGTTTGTCGTTTTTTATAGAGTGAAAATCCCCTATGCCTAGGGGTTTGATTATCTAAACTTGTATTGGTATTCATATCTTTTTATTAATATTTTTTTTATTTTATTATAACATAAATTAATTTTTAATATAAATTATTTTTTAATAAATTATAAGAAATTAAGTTTGATGCCTATTATCAAACCGCGAAAAGCGAAGGTGAAAGAAAATACCTACCTTTAGAGGTTTCCGAAATTTTCAGACAAACCTACCGATTTAAAAAAATTAATTTGTACATTCATTCAGCCAAGTATCTTTTTGAGTGAGTGGCCTTAGAATTTTTGCTATTGTTTAAGTGGTGTTTTGTTATATTACGTGAAGAGTCTCTTTTGAGCGGCCTAAGGTATGGATAAGCAAACTACAGCACAACGCAAAACTACCCTCGGTAAAAAAAGGGGAAGGCTTTTGTTAATCGGGCTTTTGGTGATTACATTAGCTACCTTTTTTCATTTTCGAGAGGAAAAAGTCGAGTTTTTAGAGTTAGGTAGCCCTGCAAAGCACTATGTTATTGCTCTGGTGGACTTTTCTTTTCTAGACAAACAGGCTACTGTATTTTTAAAACAAGAAGCTAGAAGTAGTATCGGCACCATCTACTCCTTGGCAAATGCAGAGATTGGAGATGCTTTGTTTCATTTTGAGCAGTTTTTAGTGAACGATTCCTCTTGGCGCACCGCCCTGCCGGGCGTGACTTTTTCGCAGCTGTATGAAGGAATGAATGAAGTAAAAACCTTTTTACTACAAACCTTCTTCACTGATCACAAAACGATGCAACAATTAAGGCAGTTAAATAAATTAAAGACGCACTATTATCAATACGCTGGTGATAAAGCACATCCCTTGGTTCCTGCTTTTTGGCACGACGTTACCGACTATCTGTTGCGAAGGGGCGTAGACGAGAAAGTAGCTGTTTATCTTGTGGAGT
This sequence comes from Chlamydiia bacterium, assembly GCA_030430655.1. GTDB lineage: Bacteria > Chlamydiota > Chlamydiia > Chlamydiales > Simkaniaceae > JAUIKQ01. The sequence goes on along the minus strand of JAUIKQ010000019.1, from coordinate 3,421 downwards.
ATTTTTCCCATAAGCGCTGGTCTTTAGAGATTAACTACGCAAAACAAAAGAAACTGCAAGGAGACATTTTAGCGGCCATTCCTAAAAAATTTACTAAGATATTAGCTGGAACCCCTTTGGTTATCCAAGGAGAAGAAGTTACTGCTCGTCATATTGAAATGGTTCGTGCGATGAACCGTACTCTCAATAAATCACAACACCTTTGGAGTATTACTTCTATACTCAGCTCCGTTTTTTTTGCGTTGATTGTTGTGACGATTAGCATGCTCTATTTTTCTCTTAACCAGCGAAAAACATTCGATATTCTGAAAAATACTGCTCTGTATGTGGTTATTATATTAGTAACACTTGTTTTGGCAAGATCTGCTGAGGTAATTGGTTTTCATTACTCTTTTCCTCTCGTAAAATACCTAAAGTATCCCCTCTTTATTCCCTTCGTATCTATTTTATTGGCTGTTTTGTTGAACGTTGAAATTGCTTTTTTTTCAGCCGCACTTTTATCCATTATCCTGGCCTTGGATTCTGCTGGGGATTATAGCCGTTTTTTGGTCATAAATTTTCTATCGGGAACTTTGGCTTTATATTTTTCGCGAAACTTAAGGAGGAGACGTCAAGTCTTTGGAGTATGTGCCAAAGTAGGTTTAGGTATATTGCCGGTGCTGTACGTGTATCAGCTAGCAACAGGAGAATTTTGGAGCGATTTTTTTGTATCAGACGTATTGGTAGTGGGGCTGTTTATGATAACAACAGCCATTTTAATAGTGGGGTTGCTACCCATCTTAGAAGCCGCGTTTCAAGTGATGACGGATATCACCTTAATGGAATATATGGATCCTAACAATGAATTGCTACATCGCCTGAGCCTAGAAGCGCCGGGCACTTATCAACACTGTTTGGTCGTGGGTAGTTTAGCAGAAAGAGCCGCTCAATCTATCGGCGCTAATGGTCTATTTTGTAGGGTTGCTACTTTGTACCACGACATTGGAAAATTGGCTAATCCCCATTATTTTACTGAAAATCAAATGGGGGGCTTTAATATTCATCAATTACTTACGCCAATTGAATCAACACAGGTGATCGTAGCCCACGTAAAAGAGGGAGAAATACTTGCAAAAAAGCATGGTTTACCTCAAAGTTTCATCGACGTCATTTTAGAGCACCACGGAACTACGCTTGTTTATTACTTTTATTGTAAACAAGTAGAACTTGCGTCTGGAGACGTAGAGAACGTAGATGAAATACAGTTTCGCTATCCTGGACCTAAACCGCGGTCTAAAGAGTCGGCAATTATCATGCTTTGTGATACGATAGAGGCTGCTTCTCGCTCCTTAGAGGAGGTGAATGAAGAAACTATCACGGAGTTAGTGGACCGGTTGATCGGAGAAAAGCTTGACGAGGGACAGCTGAACGACTGCCAACTAACCTTTGAAGAATTAGGTATTATGAAAAACACAGTCATCCGTACCTTGGCGATTACCCGCCACCTTCGAATAAAATATCCAGAAAAGAGGTATACATGAGTTCATATAGAGGGCACGTTACCTTTAATCTAGTCCTTTTGCCTTTAGCCGTAGGGGCGGACTATTTTTTTTTCCACTCCCCACCCCCATTATTACTGACATTTGCTCTTTCCTACTTGTACGCTACGCTCTACCTTAATCCCGATTTAGATCTGGCTTATCAGATCAAGCTGTTTTCGATCAGAGGGCTGCTGAGCTTGCCCTTTCGTCCTTATGCCCGTCTGTTTCGGCATCGTGGTTTGTCTCATGTTCCCTTTGTAGGGACGCTAACGCGGCTTATTTATTTAGCGCTTGTTGCTGGGGCTGTCTTTTTTGGTGTGTATCGTTACCTGCCCTTTCAATCGGTACATCAAATGTGGACTATCTATTCACTCTATATTCTTTATGGGGCTGCAGGAATTGTAGCAGCGGATTTATGCCATTTGGTCTTGGATCTTAAATGGTAACGCCTTTTGCAAAAGCGCCTAGTTTGTGCTGAAGCTCTTTCATTATTGTCTGCATTTGTTCTTTGCAACGTTTTTTTTGCTGTTTTAGTTCTCCTGTTTTTGCAATTGCAGAGCCATAAATTTTTACTTTAGGCTCTGTTCCAGAAGGGCGAATAACCCATTTGCTTCCGTCTTCTAAACGAAAGAGCAGGACGTTAGAAGCGGGTAGGGGAGCAAAACGGCAGGGTGGAGAAGAAAGGCTATATCTTATCTGCTTAAGGTAATCTTCCGTAACCACTATGCGTTTTTTATCGAGGTGGGTCAAGGGATCTTGACGCAGCCGCTTCATAAGGGTATCTATGTCTTGAGAATTAGACAGCTGTATAGAGCACTGCGCATCCAGATAAGTACCATACCGCGTGTAAATTTCGTTTAGATAGTCGCAAAGGGTTTTCCCACGCTTTTTTTGATGCAGCGCCATTTCTGCAAGAAGAATACTAATACCAATGCCGTCTTTATCCCGCGCGTATGTGCCGTGTAGATATCCGTAGGATTCTTCACAACCGAGCAAGAAATGCTTGCCGTCTAAGTTGTCCATGGCTTTTGCTATATATTTGAAGCCCGTAAGAGACTCGATTAAATGTAGTTGAAAATCGTTTGCAATCTTTTTTAGCAGGTCTGTAGTAACAATCGTAGTGATGACAGCGCTGTTTTTTAACCGATGTTTATCCGTATTTTCGCATAAGAAGTAAAGGTAAAGCGTGGCTAGCTGGTTGCCAGTCAGTATTTGTGCGCTTTTTTGGTGATTAACGACAGCGCCCAAACGGTCTGCGTCTGGGTCTGTTGCAAGCAAGAGATCTTGATTGTTTTCAATCAACTGTTGCATACCTAAAGCCAGAGCTTCCTTTGTTTCAGGATTGGGAGTTTTAGTTGTAGGAAAATCGCCGTCTGGATATTTCTGCTCCATGACGTACTGGATATTTGTAAATCCGCAGGCTTGGCACGCAGGTGGAAGCAAAGTAATTCCAGTCCCATGTAAATTGGAGTATAATAAGGAGAGTTGATGCCCATTTTCTCGGTTGCTTTTGGGGAACAATTGGAGCTCTTGCAATTTTTGAATATAGGCCTTTTCAAGAGAGGGGGGAGGGGAGATGACAAGAGGAGAAGAGGCAGCAGCCACTTGGATGGTATCTAATCGATCTATTTTATCGATAGCCTGCTTAATAGCGTCGTCGTGGGGGCTCAAGATTTGTTCTCCCTGGTTCCAGTACACCTTATAGCCATTGTATTCGGGCGGATTATGGCTGGCAGTAATCATAATCCCTCCATCCGCCTGTAATTCTCTTACAGAGTAAGATAATTCCGGTGTTGTTCTTAAATCTGAGAAAATATAAGCCTTAATGCCATTAGCTACCATCACAAGGGCTGCTTCCTTGGCAAATTCATCAGACTTATAGCGAGAATCATAAGCAATAA